>NZ_JAVRBG010000009.1:0-173624 GCF_031845265.1 Mesonia ostreae
TAATTTTGATACACCATTAGAAATGATGGAAAAACTTTTGTTTAACTCAAAAGTTGCGTTTATTACTTGAATCTAGCCCTAAATACTAGAACATAGATTGAGAATAACCATTTCATCCTAATCGAGTTGAATTCTTTCAAGCGAACCTTCTTCTGAATGGCAAGTCTACATCAACTATTGCCTAGGAACAAAAGTCCCCGAGTTCCGATTTAAGCCACAGAATCAATCAAAATATCCAGTATTTGAATTGCTGCATCACTAATTTTGGTACCCGGACCAAAAACAGCAACCGCTCCCGCATCAAATAAATAGTCATAATCTGCCGAAGGAATAACTCCGCCTACAATTACCATAATATCTTCTCGGCCCAATTTTTTAAGTTCTTCAATTACTTGCGGCACCAAGGTTTTGTGTCCAGCAGCAAGAGAGGAAACTCCCAATACGTGCACATCATTTTCTACAGCTTGTTTAGCTGCTTCTTGTGGCGTTTGAAATAACGGACCTATATCTACATCAAAGCCGACGTCTGCATATCCTGTAGAGACTACTTTTGCGCCACGATCGTGACCGTCTTGTCCCATTTTTGCAACCATGATTCTTGGTCGGCGACCTTCTAAATCGGCAAATTTATTTGCTAAATCTTTCGCTTTGCTAAACGAAGAATCGTCTTTCATCTCTTTACTATACACGCCGCTAAATGATTTTATTTGTGCTTTATACCTGCCAAATTCTTTTTCTAGCGCATCGCTAATTTCGCCAATACTCGCGCGTTCTCTGGCAGCTTCTACCGCTAAAGCTAATAAATTTCCTTCACCTGTCTTTGCAGATTGCGTTAAATCCTCTAGTGCTTTGCTTACTTTCTCTTGATTTCTAGTGGTTTTTATTTCTGCTAAACGTTTAAGCTGCTGTTTTCTGACCGTTTGATTGTCTACTTCTAGCGTTACGATAGGATCTTCCTTGTCTCTACGGTATTGATTGACCCCAACAATAATGTCTTTTCCGCTATCAATTCTTGCTTGTTTTTTGGCTGCTGCTTCTTCAATGCGAAGTTTTGGAATTCCGTTTTCAATCGCTTTGGTCATTCCGCCAAGCTCTTCCACCTCTTCAATAAGTTTCCAAGCTTCCTCCATAATATCTTGGGTTAGCTTTTCTACATAATAACTTCCTGCCCAAGGATCTACCGTTTTGGTGATCTGAGTTTCATCTTGGAGATACAACTGCGTATTTCTTGCAATTCTTGCCGAAAAATCTGTAGGTAAGGCGATGGCCTCATCTAAAGCATTGGTGTGTAAACTCTGGGTTCCGCCAAAAGCTGCCGCCGAAGCTTCTATACAGGTTCTCGCTACATTATTAAAAGGATCTTGCTCTGTTAAACTCCACCCGCTAGTTTGGCAGTGTGTTCTTAAGGCGAGGGATTTTGGATTCTTCGGATTAAATTGTTTTACTAATTTTGCCCACAACATACGAGCAGCACGCATTTTGGCAACTTCCATAAAATGGTTGAGTCCAATGGCCCAAAAGAATGAAAGACGAGGTGCGAAAGAATCAATATCCATTCCTGCGTCTAATCCTTTACGGATGTATTCTAGCCCGTCTGCCAAAGTATACGCCAATTCAATATCACAGGTGGCACCCGCTTCTTGCATATGATATCCAGAGATACTAATGCTATTAAATTTTGGCATCTTTTTAGAAGTGTACTCAAAAATATCAGAAATAATTTTCATGGAAGGTGTGGGAGGATAGATGTAGGTGTTACGCACCATAAACTCCTTAAGAATATCATTTTGAATGGTTCCTGCTAATTTTTCAGGCTGTACACCTTGTTCTTCCGCAGCGACGATATAAAACGCCATAATGGGTAAAACCGCACCATTCATCGTCATGGAAACCGACATTTTATCGAGCGGGATTTGATCAAATAAAACCTTCATATCTTCAACCGAATCTATTGCAACTCCAGCTTTACCCACATCGCCTACCACGCGATCGTGATCACTGTCATAACCTCTATGTGTAGGCAAATCAAAAGCGACGGAAAGTCCTTTTTGGCCTGCTGCTAGATTTCTCCTATAAAAAGCGTTACTTTCTTCTGCGGTAGAAAACCCAGCATATTGCCGAATCGTCCACGGCCGTTTTACATACATGGTAGAGTAGGGGCCTCTTAAGTAAGGCGGAATTCCTGCTGCAAAATTTAGATGATCTACCTCTTCTAAATCTTCTTTTTGATAGGCAGACTTTAACTCAATGTTTTCTGCAGTAGTGTAAGTGCTGCTTTTTACATCTTTATTGGGTTTATTTTTTAACTCTATATGTTGAAGGTCTTTTCTTTTCATAGTAGACTTCTTTTTTAGATAGCTTTTGGGTTGATAAAATTTAGTTCATCTAAAGTTTAGCTTTCAGCAGAAATTTTTTCAGCAGGATAACACGCGTATCACTATTCTTTCTTTAATCGTTCTTGTTCTAAGGTTTCTGCTAAACGTCTTTTAATGATAGGAGGGAGCAAAGTTTTTCTTTCTTTCTTCTCTAAAAATGGAGAATGCTCCAAATCATTTTTCATTTTATCCTCTGGATTTTCGTATTTATTGGTTCCTACCAAAATAGATTTTCCAGCATTAAATTCTTCTTGTTCCTTTTGAGCGGCTTCTTTTATTTTTCGCTGAATAATTCCTTCTTTTAGCTGCACTAAAAATCCGCCTCCTTTCTCCATACTTTTAAAAAGTGCTAAAGCTTTTTCGGCCAGTTGTTGCGTAAGATCTTCTATGTAATAGGTGCCATCTGTAGGATTGCTTACTTTGTCAAAATGACTTTCATTCTTTAATATAAGTAATTGATTTCTAGCGATTCTGCTTCCAAATTCATTTTCTTTATGAAAAATCTTGTCGTAAGCCAGATTACAAATAAAATCAGATCCTCCTAAAATAGCACTCATACACTCGGTGGTAGTTCGCAGTAAATTAACGTTGTAATCGTAAATAGTCTTGTTACGATCTGAAGGATAAGTCAGTATTTCAATTTCTTCTGGTAGTTGATATTCGGCAGCTAGGCTAGCATAAAGCTGTCTCAGGGCTTTAAGTTTAGCAATTTCAAAGAAATAGTTTGAGCCTACTGCCACTTTGAAGATAAGTTTCTGTGTTTTTAGAACTTTGAAATGCTGATTAAGGTATTCATTGGCGTGCGCTAAAGCATACGCCAATTGTTGCACCATATTAGCGCCTGCATTTTGGTAAATACTTGTATCTATGCTTATATGAGCTGTCAAATTTGAAGTATGCGCTAAGATATAATCTAAAGCTTCTTGATCATTTTTTAAGGAATGAAACCAATTTCCAGTGGCTGCAAGTTCTCCTATAGGATCAATTCCTATACGGATTTGATGTTTATTTCCTTTTAAAAATTCCGAGAAAGTGATGATATATTTGGGATTAACAAACTGAAATTCTACATAAATAGGTGTATGTTCTAAGTCTATATTTTTTAAGATTTCAACCAGATTAACCGATTCACTTTCAATCACTAACCATAATGATTCTGAACCTTTACTTAAACTGTAGTTAATATCATCTACAATCTTATTAGAATCACTCACCATTAATTTTTCAACAATATTCCAATCCTGCGGACTTGCAATGGAAGGCTTGTTTTGTAAATCCTCTTGATGGTAAAAAGGTTTAATGTCAATTCCTTCTGGAGTATGTGTGATCAAACTTTCATAGTTAGCTCCTTTTAAATCAACTTGTATTTTTTGTCTCCATTCTTTAGCGGTTACCGCCTCAAAATCTTTCATTAAATTTTTTGTCATGGCTTATTTTTTGGAGTGCTATCGTATTCTATAATATAGATTTCTTCATCTTCTTTTTTCATAAAATATTCTTCGCGAGCATATCTTTCTAAAGCAGAAGAATCATTTAATCCGTTAATGATGGTTGTATCGTGAGTGATTTCAGCTCTATAAAAGGCTTTATTGTCTTTGAGCTCATTTATATCTTCATTTAATTCTTGATGTACCAACCAAGAATTACTGTCTAGAAACAGCATCCAGACGCCAAAAAGCAATAAAATAAGCACATATTTATTGCTGATGATGCGAAACCATCTATTTTTTAAAAGCGCTTTAAGACCCATAAGAGCGAAGATACAAAATTAGTCTAAACGCTGTCTAATAATTGTTTGCACAATATCAACAGCCACGGTGTTGTAACGGTTGTAAGGAATAATGATGTCTGCATATTCCTTGGTAGGCTCAATAAACTGCTGGTGCATAGGTTTTAAGGTGGTTTGATAACGATTAAGCACCTCGTCAATATCTCTGCCGCGTTCGTTAATATCTCGTTTTAGTCTTCTTATCAAACGCTCATCACTATCTGCATGAACAAATATTTTGATGTCACACATCTTTCTCAATTTGGGATTGGTGAGAATAAGAATCCCTTCAACAATCATTACTTTTTTTGGCACTGTGGTGATGGTTTTTCCTGTACGATTGTGATCTACAAAAGAATACACGGGCTGCTCTATTGAATTTCCTTTCTTTAATTCCTTCAAATGGCTTACCAGCAAGTCAAAGTCGATGGATTGCGGGTGATCAAAATTGATCTGTGTACGTTCATCATAAGAAAGCTCGTTCGTCTCCCGGTAATAAGAGTCTTGCGAAATCACAGCCACTTCTTCGTGTTGCAATTCTTCTACAATGGTATTTACAACAGTTGTTTTACCACCTCCTGTACCGCCTGCAATTCCTATAATAAGCATAATTTATCCTTTGTGAATTCGCAAAATTACTATTTTTAGGAAGCAATTCTATATTTTTTTATAGATAATGCCATATTTATAGTTTGATAAGAATTTTAATAGCGCTTTCGCGGAATAAAATGCAGCCGTAAAACCCTTCCATCATTCCTTCGGAATGCCATACTTGGACCAAGCTCAGCACAGGCTCTTCCCTTATTAAGGGAAAGAGCTTTTTAAAATTTTTATAATTCCCAAAACTCTAAGTAATTTATTATTCTTTCTTATTTACTTCTTAATACAGTAAAAACATGAATCAAAAGCTCCCCTCCTTAAGCAAGGAGGGGTCTTTTTTACTTGTAAAAAAGGGGGTGGATATGAGAACCCTTCTTTCATCACTGGTATCTTGACTCCCGGCCAGAATGAATTCTTTCTGGCTGGCGCTCGATATGACATTTGAAATCTAAAAATAGATTAAAACTCCAGTAAATTAATGACTATGCTCTGCATCTCCTTTTTTAAGTTCGGCCATCAGGTAATAAGCGTTGTTAATGGCAAACTTAGCTGTAATTTTTGGTTTTTCTAAAAATTTAACCGCAATCCAATCACCTTCCTTATTAGAAGTTCTCACTTCTAATGGTTTAAAACTCCAAGCATCTCCTTCTCGTTCTGCCGTAAAGACATAAGATTTTCCTCCCTCTTTGGCTATTGCAGTTACTGGAAAAGCTTGTGTTTTGTTATTTTCTACTTCAATACGACCCTGAATATACATTCCTGGAAGAAGATTATCGTTTTTGTTATCAATTTCGGCGTGTACGTGAACCGCTTTGGGATTTTGCTCAAAAGTTTTTCCTACGGAATATATCTCGGCTGTCAACTCTTCTCTAGGAAGCGACTGAATAGAAAAACGTATCTTTTGTCCTTTTTTTACTTTATTCACATCCTTTTCAAACACCATTAAATCGGCGTGAATGTGATGGGTGTTTACAATCTCAAACAAGCTGGTTTGTGGTTCTACATATTGTCCGGTTTTAATTTTGACGTCTTGTACAAAACCTTCAATCGGACTTTTAAGCGCTATTTTTTGATAAATAGTTCCGTTTTGTACCCCTGCGGTAGAAATATTTAATTGCTTTAACTGAGCTTTAAGTCCTTGCATCATCGCCTTAGCAGCCTTGTAGTCTGCTTCTGCTTTCTGAAAATTCATACCAGAACCCACGCCGGCTTTATACAATTTCTCTTGGCGCTCATATTCCTTTTTTAAATATTCACTATTGCTGTAGGCATTGAGGTAATCGGTTTGTTTTTGTACGATGTTGGGGTGCGACAAATATGCCACCACTTGGTTTTTTTTCACTTGTTCTCCTTCAATCACCTCAATAGACGCAATGTTAGAACCCATAACCGAAGTGATTACAGCTTCATTTTGCGGCGGAACTTCCAACTCTCCGTTGGCTTCCACAAAACCGCTCATATTCCGTAAAGAAATAGTATCTATTTTCATTTGTAGCGCCTCAAACTGCTGCGCGCTCAGCATCACTTCTTCTTCGTGATTCCCTTCATCAGTATTTTTTTCTTCTTTTCCTGAAGTAGAATTGTGCTCATCTTCTTTTGACTGCTCTTGACAGCTTATAAGCGCAAGAATCAATACAAGAATTACAGGAAATTTATATAAAATTGATTTTTTCATAATTTAATTTTTAAAATATTGTATTTCAAAGCTTTGTGTAAGATAGTTTTCTAAAGCAGTCATCGCATCCTGCTCAATTTGGATGGCATCACGCATCATTTGAGTAAACCCGGTATAATCTACGGCTCCTTCTTTATACGCCAATAATGCGCCTTTGCGTTGCTCTTTGGCTAAAGGCAGACTTTCATTTTTATAAAACCGCCAAGTATTTTGCCATTTTTTATAGGTTTCCCAAGATTGTAAATAAGTGCTTTTTAATTGACTTTTAGTAAACTCAGCTTCTGTGGTTGCAATTTGCTGATTGATTTTTGCCGTTTGAACTCGGTTTTTCTCTGTTCCAGAAAATAACGGAACTGAAATTCCTGCTTGGTAACTATAAAAATCGGTGGAACCATTTACTTTTTGCCAACCTCCCTGAAGATTTAATTTAGGCAAGCGGTCGGCTTTTGCTGCTTTGTATTCTGCTTTAAAAGTTTCTATTTGTTGTTGCGAAGCTTGATATTCGGGATGATTTTGCAACTCAAATTCTTTTCCTATTAAGGCAACATCTTCATCTTTAAACTGAAGCGGAACGCTATACAACTCATCAGCCATCAGCCAGAGATTAAATTGCTGCAAACGCACCAAATAATCTTGCTTTGCTTGCTGCAACTTATTTTGAATCTGCAAAGCCTGATTTTTCGCCGAAGCAAAAGTCAGTCTAGAAATAGCTTCCAACTCATAATTAAGTCTTACTGCCTCAGCGAATTTTTGATATACTGAATCTAACTCTTTATATAAAACGAATTGCTTTTGTGCAATATAAACAGATTTCCACGCTTGCTGCACTTCTTTTTTCACTTCCAATTCCGTGAGTTGATAGGCAATTTCGGCTAACTTCACTTGTTGTTCAGCCAATCGTTTTTTAGCGGAAATCCCAAAGAGATCAATCCCTTTTTGTCCTAAACCTACCAAAGTGTAAGTGCCACGCTCGCTAGAAATTTCCTCGCCTCCCGTAAAAATTTCAGTTGTACCAAAATCATAGGCTAAGGAAGAAAGTTGCTTTTGTTTTTCAATCGCTAACTGACCTGTTTTCAATAAAGGATAATTCTTTTCAGCCAAATCTAACGCCTCTTTTAAGGTAATCACTGTTAAAGAATCTTCTTTTTCTAGCTTTCGCTGAATTTGTGCCGAACTCCATTGAGGAATAGCAATAGCGCCGAGAAGTATTGCGGTAGCGACTATATTCTTATTAATTCTTACTCTTTCTGCTCGTTTTTCGATCCACTGGTAAAATATAGGTAAAATGAACAAGGTAAGTAGAGTGGAAGTGATAAGACCGCCAATTACTACTGTCGCTAATGGACGTTGTACTTCGGCCCCCGCAGATGCGGAAATCGCCATTGGTAGAAAACCGAGAATATCTGTTAATGCAGTAAGCATAATCGGTCTAATCCTTCTTTTGGTTCCTTGAATTATTCTATCTTTTAGATTGGTGACGCCTTCTTCCTTAAGTTCATTTAAGCCGCTAATCATCACTAATCCGTTAAGAACGGCAACCCCAAAGAGAACAATAAAACCTACGCCTGCCGAAATACTAAACGGCATATCCCGCAACCACAAGGCAAAAACACCACCAATGGTCGCCATAGGAATGGCAAAATAAATCATTAAGGTTTGCGAAAAAGATTTTAAGGCGAAGTAAATGAGTATAAAAATAAGGATTAACGCAATAGGAACAACCGTTTGCAACTTGTTGCTCGCACGTTCTAGATTTTCAAAAGCACCTCCATAACGAATGTAATATCCCGGCGGAAGCTCAAACTCGGCATCCAAAATGGTTTTTATTTCTTCTACGACCGATTTTACATCCCGATCTCTGATATTGATTCCCACATAAGTCCTTCTATTGGTATTATCTCTACTAATTTGCATAGGTCCCGGCTCATAATCGATGTTGGCCAATTCGCGTAGCGGAATTTGAGTTCCGTTGGCAAGTGGGACAAATAAGTTTTTAAGATCGTCAATATTCTGTCTATTTTCCTCTTTTAACCGAACCACCAAATCAAAACGTTTTTCCCCTTCAAAAATAACACCTGCGTGGCCACCAGCAAAAGAAGCTTGCACCAAACGATTAAGCTGATTAATGTTTAAGCCATAACGAGCAACTTTATAGCGGTCATAATCTATAGTAATTTGAGGAAGACCGCTGGTGGCTTCCACTTTCATGTCGGCTACACCACGAACGTTTCCAATAAGCTTACCCATTTCTTCAGCTTTGCTAGATAAAATTTCTAAATCTTCTCCAAAGAGTTTAATGGCTACATCTTCTCGCACTCCAGTTAGCAATTCGTTAAAACGCATCTCTATAGGCTGAGTAAATTCATAATTTACTCCTGGAAGCATACTTATAGATTCTTTAATCTTCTCTACTAATTCTTCTTTAGAGCTGGCTGAGGTCCATTCAGCTTTAGGTTTTAAGGTCACAAATACGTCGGCTATATCCATAGGCATAGGATCTGTAGGTACATCGGCAACGCCAACTCGGCTAATGACATGTTTTGCTTCGGGAAATTCAGCTTTTATCATTTGCTCTATTTTGGTAGTGGTTTTGGTAGTTTCGGTTAAGGAACTTCCAGGTTTTAAGATGGCGTGAAAAGCAATATCACCTTCATCCAACTGCGGAATAAACTCTCCGCCCATACGAGTAAACATAAAAATGGTCACCGCAAAAAGACCTACAGCAATGCCAACAATAAGTTTACTTTTATTAAGCGATTTGGTTAATAAACCTTCGTATTTATTCTGTGTAGCGAGAATAAATTTATCTCCGTAAGACTTCTTGGATGTTTTTGGAGCTCTTAAAAACAAAGCAGAAACCATAGGTACGTAGGTAAGACATAACAGCATCGCACCAATCATCGCAAAGATAAAAGTGAGCGCCATTGGCTGAAACATTTTTCCTTCCACGCCTTCTAAAGCTAAAATGGGTAAGAATACAATAAGAATAATGAGTTGCCCAAAGAATGCGGCATTCATCATTTTTTTAGATGATGTTGAGGCGATTTCATCTCGCTGTGAAGAAGTAAGCTTCTTCTTTTTATGAATCTGACTGTATAATAAAAAGACGGTACTTTCTACAATAATCACGGCACCATCTACAATAATACCAAAATCGATAGCTCCCAAACTCATGAGGTTGGCCCAAACGCCAAACGCATTCATCAATATAAAAGCAAAAAGCAAAGAAAGCGGAATGGTGGAGGCCACGATTAGTCCGCCGCGCCAATTTCCTAGTAATAATACCAAAACGAAAATAACTATAAGTCCGCCTTCTAATAGGTTATTTCTTACTGTTCCTGTGGTCTCGGCAATCAATTCACTACGGTCTAGAAAAGGTTCTATATAAACTCCCTCAGGTAAGGATTTTTGGATTTGTTCTACCCGCTGTGTCACTTCTTTAATCACGTTGTTGGAGTTAGCTCCTTTTAACATCAACACCATTCCACCAACGGCTTCGCCTTTTCCGTCTTTAGTTAATGCACCATAACGCACAGCGCTACCCATACTTACTTCTCCTATATCTCTTATTTTAATAGGAATGTTATTTTGGGTTTTTACAACAATACTCTCGATGTCTGCTTTGGTTCTCGCCAAACCTTCTCCACGAATAAAGTTTGCTTGGTGGTTACGTTCTATATAAGCGCCGCCTGTATTTTGATTGTTGTTTTCTAATGCGGTATATACTTCGGAAATACTCATTCCAATGGCTCGCAAATCTTGTGGATTTACGACTACTTCGTATTGCTTTTTGTTTCCCCCAAAGGCGTTTACTTCAATCACGCCGGGAACCATCGCCATTTGTCTGCGTACAATCCAATCTTGCATGGTTCGTAGCTCGGTGAGAGAATATTGATCTTTAAATTCTTCTTCTACTTCTAATGTGTATTGATAGATTTCTCCGAGTCCGGTGGAGATTGGACCCATTTCGGGCTCTCCAAAACCTTGCGGAATTTGTTTTAGAACTTGTGGCAGTTTTTCGCCTACCAATTGCCGCGGAAGGTAATTTCCCATATCGTCATCAAAAACAATGGTTACTACCGAAAGTCCAAACCTAGAAATAGACCGGATCTCTTTAACATTTGGCAGGTTGCTCATGGCAATCTCTACGGGATAGGTTACAAATTGTTCTATGTCTTGAGTTCCCAAATTGGGAGACTGGGTAATGACCTGTACTTGATTGTTGGTAATATCTGGAACGGCATCAATGGGGACTTTGGACATACTCCAAATCCCAGCACCAATGAGTACGAGGGTGAAGAGACCAATCACAAATTTGTTGTGAATGGAAAAATCAATGATTTTGTTAATCATGGGTATAAATTTTAATTCAGTTAAATCGAATTTCTAGAAATAAGCCTAAAAGTTTCGATTGAAAAAAGTTCGATTTTGATTTGAAATGTGAATAGAATCTACATATTGAAAAATCAAACGTATCAATTCCGCGAAAGCGAAATTTAAAATAAGAACATACGTATCCTTATAATTACTGAATTAAACTCGGGGAGGTTGGAGTAGTGGGTTGGTAATGTCTTTGCCAGAATTATCTATATGTGCAAATTTTTGTGTAGAAGCCTCATTATGAAGGGTTTCAAAATTGGTTACCTGATATTTAATCACATGAATGTGACAACAGTGGCACTGGCAAAAAGGAGAGCATAAATCTAAGAAATTGTCGTGAGAATGCGAATGTTGCTCTGTATTTGCTACATTTTCTACCAAATCATTAGAGAGATTTTCTTGTGCTACATCGTTGCAAGGAACGAAATTGATCCCTAGAATATAGATGGAAAATATAAGCGCGATAACTCTCAAAAAATATGATTTTTGTAAAATTACGAAATAATTAAATACAAGTATTTGAAGCAGCGTATTTTTTAAATTATTTAGGCAATCCTCTCCTAGGTAATTAGCTCTGTTCATTTTTTTCATTGATGAAAAAACGACCCAAAACCTGCCCATAGCGAAGAAGTACGTTTGGGCGGGAAATCTGGGCTTACAAAACTCTGTCTAAATTTTTTGCTTGCCTCCTAAATTTTAGGAACTCGCTATAAAAATTAATCTTTAAAGAATATTTAGGATGGCTCAAACCCGTCCGTATCGGTCCAGGCGGACAGCTTAAAATTTTACGGGCACTTCACTTCATACCTGCCCGACTTATCATTCAGGCAGGTTTTAAGATAAATTTTCGATAGGCCAAACACGAGCTTTGAAAGAAATAACCCTAAAGATTGAAAATACTGCGAAAACCACTTAAAAGAGAGCTTTCAAAATTTATTTAAAAATCGTTCAGGACGCCATTATTTCTTAGGAAAATAGTACATTAAACTTATCCAAACGCATAGAGTCAAGAACTCTGTTTAATATCTAATGAAAAATTCCAGTTTTCACGTGAATTTGGATTTGGCTTACTGGATAGTTTCTTGAATAGAACCACAATGCAACATTTTATCGCCAAAATACGGGTTCATAATTTCTTTTTCTCTGGAAAACCAAAATGCACCTTCATTATCGAACGCCATTGGGCAATATTGCTTGTAAAGTTCACCAGAAGTTATTTGTTTAGAAAAAACAGGAGCTAAGAGGGCACTAAGTTTAGAAAACGCAGTTCTTTGCACTTCAATATTATCTTCGTTTTCAGCAATTTCTTTGGCCAAATCTACTTGTGTCTCGTCCCTTAAATTTTTTAACAAGGCATTAGCCGCTTGTTTTGCCGATGTAGCGTCCGTTTTTACCAAAGCATCTTTTAAATTGAAATAAGAGTTTGCCAATTGCTCGTCCTTATCTGTTTTAAAGGTCAGTTTTGAAGTATTAGTTCTGTTTTGTTCTTCTTTTGAAGTCATTTCTTGTTCAGTCACCGTAGAATCGGAATTAGAACTTTCTGTCTTTTTATCATCTTTGCAAGCTGTAAAAGCCAATGCAGACAAGAGTGTGGTAGTAAGTAATATACGTTTCATAAGATTATAATTTAAGTTGAATATAAAATTTACGCTAAAATAAGAATTTAAGTGAATGGATGCGAGTAATAAGCTAGAAAAGAGAGGATAGAATATAGGGCATAGACTTGATTGTAACTAATCTGTAGTTTTTATTTCAAAATTTTATACTGTTGTTTAGTACCGATAATTTTAGTGAATTCTTCAATACATAAGTAAAAAGGAAATAGAATGTAGAGCATAGAAAAGAGAACGTATAAATTAGATTGATAGCAACTAGGCTGTAGAAAGTATATTAAAATATTATTTCATACTATTAAGTAGGAAAAAATCCGTAGTAAAGGAATTATTCCTATTTTTACGTAATAGAAGTAAACAGGGTTTTTTGAAATGGGGGAGTATCAAATTACTGGATATTGAAGATAAAATTGAGATTTGGAAATTAATTCTGATGCAAAACGCAAACTATTTTTGAAGTTGAATGCTATATCTTTCACACTGATTATTTTTGAAATCTGATGAGGTTGATGGTTTTTTATATTCGACATTTATGCCATTCTAAACTTGTTGTTTGTAATATTTTTTAAGCTCAAAAAAGAAAAGATTATGGGTGCAAAATGAGGCACTAGAAGACAACTATTTTCCTTCAAAAACTCATAAAAACAGCGATAGAAAAATCTTATAGTTATAAATTTGGAATAAAAAGTGGAGGCGGGCAAAGTCGGAATTAATTGTCGAAATAAGTATACACTACACCCGAACTGACATAGTGACACTAAGGTATTTTATTTTATTTGTATATAATTATAAATCAGATAAATAAGTTGTATTATTTAAAGTTATAATTTGATTAAACTTTAAAGTTTTTATTAGGAATTTATTTAGCTAAACTTACTTTTTAAGCCTAGTTTTTAAGGAATAATATCATAAATAATACACCTTAAATTTTAAAACAATTCTCTTTTTCATAAAATCTTTAATCTGTAGTTAACGTATGTAAATTTTCAGGTTTTAATTGGGCTTAATTTAAGTTTATATTGGTCTTAAATGAGTATTTCTCGAAGCATTTATTTGTTCTATTCTTCGGTTTTCTTGCCAATAAAATAGACAGATTTTGCGTTTAAAACCTAGTATTTTTTAAAGGAAATAGGTTATTTTATTCAGAAGAAATGGCGAAGTTTTGAATAAGGAGTTACGAGAAAGTTGACGTGGAAATCGAGAAAGAATTTGCAGTTCTTTAGTGAACGCTTTGCTGTTTAATTTGGAAGTCTTTTTAAGTAAATTTCAAAAATCTAAAAGTTTAAATTCGCTATTCAAGCTTTTTTTTAAAGAAAAATAATTTCTTAGCTTTTTACAATCGCTTTAAATAGTATGAATCCGAAGAGCCTATTGGTTATTATGTAGTTTTTCGAATTACAATTCTGTATATTTCAGTTTCACTAGGAAGAATACAAAAAATCAAGTTGATTTTAGAAAGTACACTTCCTATCAAATTATTAGAATAGCTTAAAACCCATTTAAAATGAATAAATTTCCGAAACGGCATGAAGCTTTAGAACCCGTGAGCGAGGAGCATTATAAAGTATTATTCTTTGGATGGAAAATTAGTGAAGGTTTGCGAAATGGTGTCGAGACTGCGAGAATTAAAGCCTACGCAGATTGGTTTAAGAAGAACTATCTAGAACCGCATTTTGAGATTGAGCAAAAGTATGTTTTTCCTATTCTAGGCTTAAATAACGTACGGGTAAAAAGAGCCTTGGCAAATCATCGCAGACTAATGCGTTTATTCAACGAAACCGAAGAAGTGAATAAGGCATTGAATAGAATAGAAGAGGAGGTAGGTCGTTATATTCGTTTTGAAGAACGCGTTTTATATAATGAGATAGAAGCAGCTGCTTCAAAAGAGCAGCTGCGAGAAATTGAAATACAGCACCAAAAAATTGATTTTTCTGATCAAGCTTGGAAAGACGAATTTTGGGCTTCTTAAGCGTGTTTTTGATGCATTTTCTTCAATATATTTCCATAATTTTTGGTAAGCTTGGTTAATGTGGATATATGTTCTTTCACTATAAAAAAATTTACAGAAACTGCTGTTAACAACATCCAGTATTGGGCTCACAAGAATTTTGAGAAGAAACTACAGCAGAGTTTTGTTGAATTTTCTGTTTTTTGGTTGCTTCTTTTTCGGCGTAGACCGTAATACTAAAGATTCCTGCTCCATTTGTATTAAAAGCTGACATCTCTTCCTTAGAGAGATATTTTTCAAGAATATCGTCTGGAATACGAATAGGTTTTTCCTTTTGAATGTTTATATTTTGGAAGCCAGCATTTTTGATTAATTCTAAATAATCAGATTTCTGAATCGCACCAGCCACACAACCGGCATACATTTCGGCATCTTCTTTTAATGCATTTGGAAGTTCGCCTACCAAAACCACATCTGAAATGCTAAAATGACCGCTAGATTTTAAGGTTCTATAAATTTCTGCAATTACTTTCTTTTTGTTGGGTACTAAATTCAGCACGCAATTGCTCACAATAACATCAGCCACGTTTTCATTAACGGGCATAGCATCAATGTCGCCTTCGCGAAACTCTACATTATTAAGTCCCAATTTTTCTGCATTTCTACGGGCTTTTTCTATCATAATGGAGGTAAAGTCAATACCAATAACTTTTCCCTCGCTTCCGGTTTCGTTTCTAGCGACAAAGCAATCATTTCCAGCGCCAGATCCAAGATCAATTACCGTATCTCCCCTTTTTATTTTGGCAAATTCCGTAGGAAGTCCGCAGCCCAAGCCTAAATCGGCATCCTCTACATAGCCCTTGGTTTGGGAATAATCGTCCATCATAATATTGTAAACTTTGTTGGAAGGCGTGGTTGCGCCGCAGCAAGAAGAAGCATTTAAGGTCTTTTCTTGTTCCGCTATTTTCGTATAGCGTTCTTTCACGATATCCTTTAATTCTTGTTCATTTTTCATAAGTATATGTATTTATTGCCAGGATTAGATGGCTTATGTTTTTATTTTCTAACAGCAATCAGGTTCTGGAATATCTTGGTCTAAAAACTGATGCATCACCTCTTTCATTGCGGTCCAATTTTTAAAATCTATACAGTAGCAAACCCTCGTTCCTTCAATATTTCCTTTAATTAAGCCTAATTTTTTTAACTCTTTTAGGTGCTGAGAAATGGTGGGTTGCGCCAATTTTATTTCGTTTACCAAGTCCCCGCAAACGCATGTTTTAATAGTGAATAAATGTTGCAAAATGGCTACACGTGCTGGATGCCCAAAGACTTTTGCGAAAAGAGCAATTTCATTCTGTCGTTCTGTAAAAATTTCTGTTTTAGATACTCCCATATTTAATTCATTGTTATATTGCAATATTACGATGAATAATTTAATTCGTATATTTTTTTCCGGATTATTTGTTTTCAATAAATCGTAAAATAGGATATTAAAATTTAAAAGTGGAAGTATTTCCTTAGCAGAAAATGCTTTTTCTGGTTATACTAAGTCGGACGCACAGTGTTTATAATTTTCTGATTAAAGGTTGATTCTATACCATTTAATAGTTTCTTTTAGTAATATCAATGTCCAAATCAAGCTTTAAATTTTTATTTCTTCTTATTTTGATTTAGATATCTGATAGTGAGATATTTTAAATGAATTTTTAGGGTCTTGGTGGTTTTCTCTAATTGTGGACTTTCCTGAATCGTCTGAAATGAAACAAAGGAATTATCAGAATGATTACGAGCCTTATTTCCTGAAGGAACTCTTTCAGGCCGGCGCTCGGCGACTTTACCAATAGCCTTGTATTCTGGACACTAAACGAAAATGTAAATGAATATTCGCTAAAAAATCAGAAGATATTGAATTCAAGAATAACTATAATTTTGTATACTTAGAAGATATTAAAAGATACAGAAAGCAGCAAAACTGCTAACAAAAGATAACCTATGAAACACCTCAAACTAAATTTTGGAGATATAGCGCAGCCAGAAATTCTTTAATATGACAAAGAAGTTGAAAAAGCCTGCATTCATATTTGCAAAACTTTGAATATTGATAATATGCCAGACTATGATTCAAAAACACTATTTTGAATTACAGCAGGGGGAATTTAAGAAAAAAGTAGTCGTATGCGAAAATAAGTTAAAAGTCGGAGACAGAATTTTTTAAGATTTCTTGATCAAAAAATTTGACGCCGATACTAATAATGTGTTGTTTGTTTTTAAAGGAGAGGTCTTAACCGATACCGTTCATTTTTCTGACTATAATCAAACCAAGGTTTTGCACGCTATACAGGATGATGTGCTTAGTTTCGAAAGAAATATGCGGCAATACCTCTTTCTTAAAAACTTTAGAAACGAGGATATCTTAGAGTATTTTAAATACCGAGCTGGAAAAAATGAAAGCTCTAGAAGATTTTATGAAGGTAAACTTCACCGCTTAGAGAAACGTAAAGATGAACTTACTCAACTGGGAGAATTTCAGATGTTTGACCTCAAAGACTTATTGGAGTTTGGAAACGATTCTCAGTCTCATCATTTAATTGGGTATTCCAAGATAGATTTGCAGGGGAGAAGTGTGTATGAATCGACTTTGGTGAATAGTTTGAGAAATATGGCAATGCACGGATAGAACCCTGCGGAGCTAGATGAAGAGACCTGGGTATATTCTATAGAAAGTCTAGAATATTTATTTGAGGGTTTAAAAGCTTTGGAAACTTTTACCAATCGCATAGAAAAATTAATCGCAGACCTTGAAAATTACCAAAAATCGGTACGCATGTATAATCGGAGTAAGCTAGAATTCATACATCAACACCATCCCAAAGCTTTAAATTACTTTATATCGAATTAGAATAAGAGAATAGAAGGGGATAGGAGTTGTTATGAGAGCAACAAAAGCTATGGCATGTGGCTTCGATACAATTTTCTTTTGAAAATCACTCAGCCACCGAGCTCGATTTTTGGAATTTAAGGTGATTGAGTGCTTGCTTTTGCAAGTGTATCGAAATCTTCGGATTATGGTTTCGATTGTTTTTCTAGAATTAGTTTTTTGACCATCTGTCTTGTTAAAAAAGCATAGTAATAAATATAAATATTATTAGAATAATGTATTTTTAATAGTGAACTTAAAACTTTCTATCACGTTAAAATGGCTTGTAATTTGTATTATCATTTCTATCGTAGCTGCAATTTTTGGATTTGGTGGCATCTCTGAAGCGGCAGCAGGAATCGCTAAAATTATATTTGTGGTATTTATTATTATCACAATAATTGTCTTTCTGGTCTTTAAAAAGATTTTCTAAAGAGTAGTATTTAGTGAACTGGACTAGGACTTCGATACAATTTTCTCTAAAAAATAATATAGCTACCAAGCTCGACTATTTGAATACTGGTTTTTGAGAGTGTATTGAAATCTATGGATTATGATTTCAATATATTTTTCTTAATCTAGTGAAGAAAAATAGTCGAACATACCATAATTAAATTTCCTATTTTACAAACTCAGGTTTAATCGTCATTACGGGAATCTTCAAATTTCTAAATACATTTGCTGTAGTAGATCCCACAAACATACGAGCTAACTTACTGTGACCATGGGTGGCAATAACAACCAATTGTCCGTTATTTTCGGCATAATCGACTACCGCTAAATGTGCTGAAGCTCCTTTTTTGATCACTATTGAAATGTCTGCGGTATTTCCGTCTTTATCCTTTATTTGAAAAGCGCCACTGGACGATTTTGGCTCTTCTTTTATCCTAAGTTTTGAATTCTCCTTCTTAGTATATTCCTTTAAACCCCTAAGAATATAGCCTTTAATCGCTTCATCATTATGTGCATAAGGGATAAATTCACCCATCATAGGATTGGTGAAATTAGTTTTGGAAACACTTACTAATTCTACCTTAGCATTTCTTTTAATTGCTAGGCTATGAGCAAGAGGAAGAGCTTCAAACGAAACATCAGATCCATCTGTAGGCACAATAATAGTTTTTAAATTGGTATCACTATTCTTTAAAACACTCCATATGGGCGTATGCGAAATACGCATCAATTTTTCGGTTACGCTACCTTTATTAAATATAGAATGTCCTTCTCCCCGAGAGGCAATCATAATTAAATCATAGTTACCTTCTAGGGCACAAGCTTTAATTTCATCTGCTGCGTTTCCGAATTTTAAAATAGTTTTACCTCTATGGGCTTCAGAAATATTATTTTTAAATTCGGTCTCTAACTTTTCTTTCTTGCCTTCTAGATATCTTTTTCTTTGTGATTCATCTACAGGTTGCGTTACTAGCGGAATATCTGCGGAAAAATATGCAGGCTCATGAAGAATATGAACTAAATCTATTTTAGAATCAAAATCTTTAGCCATTTCTTCTGTAAAATCATATACTGCCGAGGCATTATCAGAAAAATCGGTGGCTACTAAAATTTTTTTAAAATTGGACATAATTAAGAATTTTAATGAATTTAACATCAATAATTACTCAAAGCTACAAATTTAAGTAGGCTTATTATATGATAAATATCATATTCTCGGACTTGTAGATGAGTTTACGTATGAATGTAGGAGTAATTCCGCACTTATTCGGAATATTGTTATGTACTTCATTAAAAAATTAAGATCATACACTGCTGGCGTGCAAGTGTATTGAAATCTTCAGAAATATAGCTTCGATACAATTTTCTTTAGAAAATCACTCAGCCACCAATAGGGGATGGAGTGCTCGTTTTTACGAGTGTATTAAATTTTACGGTACATGCTTTTATATGAGCGTTTACTTTCATCGTAAGTATTTATCGAATTTTAATGAATCCTTATTTCAAATAAAAAATGATTTAGCCCAAGGCTAAATCATTTTCCGTTAAGTCGGGATGACAGGATTTGAACCTGCGACCCCACGCCCCCCAGGCGTGTACGCTACCGGACTGCGCTACATCCCGAATTTATATTTACAACAAAATAGTTTAATTTTAAACTAATTAATCTTGATCAAATCTACACTTTGCGTAGTGCAGTTTATCCTGAGCTGCCACCCAAGGAGCATGCCTGCATTGAGCGCAGACGAAATGTCGAAGGGCTACATCCCAAATTATTTAAGTTAGCAAATATAGGAATTTTGGTTTGTAATTTTCAAGATTAAAAAGCTTTTTCAAAAAAATGTATTTGGAGATATCTAGTTTTGTTAATTGAAGAGTTTTTTATGAGAATCTGAGCCAAATAAAAAGTACAACGAGAAGTATAAAGCAATATGTTATTATCTTTTATACAGTTAAGAAATCCGTAAAGTAAAGACTTAAAAATATTAACAAATAAAATTAACTGACTGTAGAAAATCAAGAATACATAGTCAACATTAATTAAATGTTAAATGAAAATTATAGTCTTTAAATGAATTGAGATTGCTCGAAATTTGCAAAATGCAAGAAAATTTTTCCGTCCGAGATCCTAAGCGCGAAAGGGTAATTTTACTAGTACTGGGAACACTTATCGCTTTAGGTCCGTTTTCTATAGATATGTACTTACCTAGTTTTGAAAGTATAGCCAGAGAATTTGTGGTGAGCAAAAAGGAAGTCGGTCTTTCCCTTACCACATATTTTATAGGAATTGCCTTAGGACAGTTAATTTATGGTCCTATTATGGATAAATTCGGTAGAAAAATACCGTTATTAATAGGCTTAGTGGTTTATTTTATCGCTGCTATAAGTTGTGCTTACTCTCCAAGTTTAACGTGGTTGGTGGCTTCTCGGTTTTTTCTAGCTTTAGGAGCTTCAGGAGGAATGGTAGCTGCAAAAGCTGTGGTGAGAGATATTTTTCCGCCAGAAGAAGTAGCGAGAGCCATTTCTTTTTTAATGCTCATTATGGGCGGAGCTCCAATTATTGCACCTACCGTGGGCGGAATTGTAATTACGCACTTTTCGTGGCACGTCATTTTTCTAATTCTCTCCGTTTTCTCCTTACTGATGTTTTTTAGTGTTTATCGTTTTCTGCCAGAAAGTATTGTTCCAGATGCTTCCGTAGAGCTTAAAATGGGAAAAGTGCTAAAAAAATACTACGGAATTTTAACCAACAAAGTATTTCTTACTTTTTCGATGGCAGGAAGTTTTACTATTGGCGCTTTATTCGCCTATATCTCGAATGCCCCAATCTTGTTTATGGATAATTTTAATTTGTCTGAAACTGAATTTGGTTGGCTTTTTGGATTAAATGCAGGCGGACTTATTGTTGGCTCACAGCTTAATAGGCTGGTTTTGAAAAGGTACACTACGTTTCATGTTTCTAAGGTTATTAGCATTTTGCTTGTGGTTTTGGCGCTGCTTTTAATTGGCAATAGTTTATGGTATTCTAATTTCTACTTAACGGTAACCAATTTATTTTTAATTTTATTCCTCCTAGGTTTTCAAAACCCAAATACTACGGCATTGTCTCTTTATCCTTTTACAAAAAAAGCGGGAAGAGCTTCTGCCTTAGTTGGAAGTTTAAAAATGGCCATGGGGGCTGTAGCTTCCTTTATCATTAGTAGTTTTGACACTACAAATATGCTACCTATGGCTATTGTAATTTTTGTTTGCTTGCTTTCGAGTTGTTTTTTTATCTTTAGATTTCAAATTAAAGAAAAGAAGATAGTGTTGCAAATGCAATAAATACTTTGTATTCCGAAAGACCTTACAAGTTTTTGAGGCCTGTGAGATTTAATATTTATAAATTTTCGGGTTTCATGAATAAAAACGGCATTCAACATAATTTTTCGAGGCATAGATGATAAAAAAGAAGAAAAACATTAGAGATTTAGACGTAGAGAAACACTCGGCTGAACATGCGCACGACGATGGTCATAGTCACGATGGCGAAGAAATAAATTTTAAGAGCTACCTGCCTGCCATAATCAGTTTTGTCATGTTAATTGTGGGAATTGCACTTAGTTACTTTAAAGTGCCATTTTTTAAAGGCTGGGTAGAAATTGTCTGGTACATAGTCGCCTATACTCCTGTAAGTTTTCCTGTGTTAAAGGAAGGTTGGAAGAGTATTTTAAATGGGGATTTCTTTACGGAATTTTTACTGATGTCTATCGCTACCATCGGCGCATTTGCCATTGGCGAATATCCCGAAGGAGTCGCAGTAATGTTGTTTTATGCTGTGGGCGAATTGTTTCAGAATGCAGCCGTTAACAGAGCAAAATCAAATATCAAAGCCTTACTTGATGTAAGACCGAATGAAGCTTTGGTGTACCGAAATAAAGATTACACTTCCGTAAATCCCGAAGCTGTGGAGATTGGAGAGAAAGTTCAAGTTCGGGTGGGAGAAAAAGTTCCGTTAGACGGAATCTTACTTTCTAAAAAAGCTTCATTTAATACCGCAGCTTTAACTGGAGAAAGTAAACCAGATTCGGTTGCAAATGGCGAAAAAGTATTTGCCGGAAGCATTAATTTAGAAGGCGTTATTGAAATTGAAACTACCAAAGCGTTTAAAGACAGTTCTATTGCCAGAATTCTTGATATGGTTCAAAATGCCACCGCAAGAAAGTCCAAGACCGAATTATTTATTAGAAAGTTTGCACGAATTTATACGCCTATTGTAGTATTTCTAGCTATTGCCTTGACGTTTTTACCATATTTCTTCGTGGAAGATTATGTTTTTCAGGATTGGTTATATAGAGCTTTAATTTTCTTGGTAATTTCTTGTCCGTGTGCCTTAGTGATTTCGATTCCGTTGGGTTATTTCGGCGGACTTGGAGCTGCTTCAAAAAATGGAATTCTATTTAAAGGCGCCTCATTTTTGGATGAAATGACCAAAGTAACTACGGTAGTGATGGATAAAACCGGAACCGTAACTAAAGGGGTTTTCAAGATTAAGCAGATAGAAGCTATAGATAGGGAAGAGGCAGAATTTATGAAATACCTCATGGCGATGGAAGAGCAATCTACGCATCCTATTGCCAAAGCTATTCTAGAATATAAAGCCGAAGGGGAAGATTTTGAGGCCACCAATGTTTCCGAAGTAGCAGGAAAAGGATTGAAGGGTACGGTGAATGGTAAAATTGTTTTAGTCGGAAATAAAGCCTTGATAACCTCCAATAATATTGAAGTTCCGAAGGAAACAGATAGTATTGTAGAATCTATCGTTATGGTTTCTATAGAGAACAAATTTGCGGGTTACGTGATTATTGCAGATGAACTGAAGGAAGATGCCCACCAAGCGATTAAACAAATTAGAAAGTCGGGGATTTCAAAAATAATGATGCTTTCAGGAGATAAAGATTCCATCACGCAGCAAGTAGCTAAAGAATTGGGAATAGATGCTGCGAAAGGCGGATTGCTTCCAGAAGATAAATTAACTGAAGTAGAAAAACTGATGTCAGCAGATCATAAAGTTGCTTTTATTGGAGACGGGATTAATGATGCCCCAGTATTGGCTGCAAGTGATGTAGGGATTGCGATGGGCGGTTTAGGAAGTGATGTAGCGATTGAAACCGCAGATGTCATCATACAAACAGATCAGCCTAGTAAAATTGCAATGGCCATAAAAATAGGTCGTTCTACACGGCATATTGTTTGGCAAAATATTGGTTTAGCCTTCGGAGTAAAAGCTATTGTTTTAATCTTGGGTGCTGGAGGATTAGCTACTATGTGGGAAGCCGTTTTTGCAGATGTTGGCGTTGCTTTACTAGCAATTTTAAATGCCGTGAGATTGCAAAAAATGAAGTGGTAAATAAACAAGAGCCTAGAGATAAGAAGCAAGAGACAAGAAACAAGAAAAAGATACAAGACTTATTTGTAACTAACTATTTTAGAGTAGAAATGTTTTTATCATTTCTATAAATTCATATTAAAAAATCTGTTAGCCCTAGGATCAACAGGTTTTTTATTGTGATGATAGCATTTGCTAGGCTGCCATTTTCTCTTCTTTCATCTTTTTTCGTATTTGTTTTACGGTAAGTGTACTTCCATCGTGGCTCCATCCTGGAGGCCCAAAAGCATACATAAATTTGTCTCCCCAGTTTTTGGATTTCTTCATATCTGTCCAAATGTTTTTATATTCGTGCGTTAAAATCACAAATATATTGTAGGAGTTGGGAGGTGCGGTAACTCCATATTCAATATCTACAGAATCATCTAATTCTTTCCAGGTGCCAAAAATCCGATCAAAAATATTAAGAAAGCCTCCGTGATTTTTATCCATATATTCAATATTCCGAGAATGGTGGACTTGGTGCATGGTGTGCGTATTCATAAAGCTTTCTAGAAATCCTAAATTTTTAATGTATTTAGTGTGTAATTGAAATTGCCATAAAGCCTCAATTCCTAAACAAACTACAAGCATTTCTGGAGGAAAACCAATCATTACAATCCATACATAAAAGAAAGGTTTGTAAAAAATAGTAAACCAACCATTACGCACCGCAGTTCCTAAATTAAAATTGTCTGAAGAATGATGTACAATATGTGCCGCCCATAAAAAACGCACCATATGGTTTTGTCTATGAAACCAATAATAGGCATAATCATCTAATAACATACAGATGATCCAAATGTACCAGGCATAACCGAAAGATTCGTAGCCCATAATATTGGTACGAACTCCATCTACCAAAGGATTAAATAGGTCATAAGCAACACTAAAAACCAAAATCATACCAACGGTCTTTACAAGTGCGCCAACCACGGCAGATCCTATTCCAAGCGATACACTAGATAGCAGGTCTTTCCATTTGTACAGATCTTTGTTACCTGAATTTTTACTGTAGGTAAGCTCCAAGGCGATTAAGCCTAAAAAGCAAGGAACACCGTAAACTAAGGGGTTAGTAAAATCCATGAATTAATTATTTTAAGTAGAAGAAATTTTTAAACGCCGCTAAATTACATAAAGTAGGTTTTATAAAAGCTTCCAGCGGGTTAAATCTTTTATTCTAAGTAATCGTTTAGTTTTAAAGGATACTAAAACATCTTTATAAGTATTATTTAGAGTTTGATAAAATAGATTCTCTTGATTTTGGCTTCCGCGGAAGTGTTTTATAGTTCACAGCGTAATTATTATATAACGGGAAGTATTTATGTTTTCAGAAAAAAATACCTTCTTATAAAGTCCTAAAAAGTCGCTTCGGAAAGTTATTCAAAAATAATAGTCTTAATGCTATACTGGGATAGGACTACTAAAAACGTGTTAAAGCGCATTTATCTTTTTCAGTAGCCTTGACTTTCTGTAACTTTCGGATTTTAAAATAAGTATTTATGACAGCCAAAGAAAAAGTAGCTTCTTTAAGAGAAGAAATGAAGAAAAATAATATTGATGCCTTTATCGTATATTCTGCAGATCCGCATATGGGAGAATACCTTCCAGCCGAATGGCAGGAAAGAACTTGGCTTTCTGGATTTACTGGTTCTGCGGGATTTGTTGTGATTACAGCAAATAAAGCAGGTCTTTGGACAGATGGGCGTTATTTTACCCAAGGTCCCAAAGAATTACAAGGATCTGGGATTGATTTATTTAAAGACGGGGTGGAAGGAACACCGCAGTATATCGATTGGATTATTTCTGAAACTTCAGCAAATGCCACAGTTGCCGTTAATGGTTTGGCTACTTCCCACGCCAATTGGCAGGCTTTGCATAAAAAGTTGTCTGAAAATAAGCGTAACCTTAAGGATTTACCATTACTGAATAATGTATGGACCAAGCGTCCAGCACCAAGTACCAATGCTGTTTTTGTGCAACCTATGGAGCGCGCGGGCCAACCCGTAACCGAAAAAATTGCAGCTATTCGTGAAAAAATGAAACAAGAGGGAGCTACAGCACACGTTCTTTCTAGCTTAGATGATGTGGCTTGGACACTTAATCTACGCGGAAGTGATGTAAAATGCAATCCCGTATTTTTAAGCTATGTTTTATTAACGATGGATGAGTGTTTTCTTTTTGTAGATACTAGTAAATTAGATGAGGAGGCTCAACATCTCATGAAAAAATCTGGAGTAGAGCTAAAATCTTATGAAAACTTTTTTGATTATTTATCGAGCTTAAAAGATGAACGTATTTTAATTGCACCTAACTCTAATCAATCTGTTTTTGAAGCGGTTAAGGAAGAGAATACCATTATCGAAAAGCCTGTACCTGGACATTTGATGAAAGCTATAAAGAACAAAACCGAGCAAGAAGGTTTTGAAAAAGTAATGGTGCGCGATGGAGTAGCGATGGTAAAATTTCTTCACTGGTTAACGCATACTGTGGGGAATGAAGAATTGGATGAATATAGCATCGGTAAAAAGTTACATGGGTTTAGAGCAGAAGGAGAGAACTTTATTGGCTCTAGTTTTGATAGTATAGTGGGGTATAAAGGCAACGGAGCCATTATTCATTATTCAGCTAAAGCAGAAGGAAGTTCTAAAGTAACCAATAATGGCAGTATTTTGGTAGATTCTGGCGGTCAATATTTAGAAGGAACTACAGATATTACGCGAACATTTCCGTTAGGTGATGTTTCAGAAGAATTTATGGAAGATGCCACAAAAGCGCTTCAAGGTTTAATACAACTGTCGCTAGCAAAATTCCCTAAAGGAACCGCAGGAGTACAGCTTGATGCATTAGCAAGAATGCCATTGTGGAAAGAAGGAAAAGATTACAATCATGGTACTGGCCACGGTGTAGGTAGTTTTTTAAACGTACACGAAGGTCCGCAGAGTATTCGTAAAGATCTTAATCCTGTAGAGTTACAAGAAGGAATGGTGCTTTCTAATGAGCCTGGTTATTATGTAGAAGGTAAATATGGTATTCGTCACGAGAATCTAATCTTGATTAACACTTGGAAGAAAACTGAATGGAATACGTTTTACGAATTTGAAACTTTGACTTTGTGTCCATTTTTCAAAAGTATTATGGAAAAATCTATGCTTTCTCAAGAAGAGATTGATTGGATCAATACGTATCACCAAATGGTTGAGGAAAAATTAACTCCGCATTTAGATGGAGAAGTAAAAGAGTGGTTTAAAGAAATGGTGTCGCCATTGTAGTAAAAAATCATTTTAAGCCACAAGGTAAATACCCCGAGTTTCTGTCTCGGGGTAATTTTTTGAAACTTTATTAACTCATTGCAACTTGTGCACAGCCTCTTTCATAAAAGAGTTCTCTTTCATATTTAGGAACAAGAAGACCTCCTGTAGCCCAAGCAACATGTGTTGCATTCTTCATATTGAGTTGATGCGTTTTTGCATAACCTGATTTTTGCACGAGTTGAGGTCCTATTAAGCCAGCAGTCGCTGAAGGTTCCAGAAAGATACCTTCGGAATCTTTTAATTGCGTTAAAAGTTTAAAAAGATGCTCATCTTCTATCGTAAAAATACCACTGACTAATTGCTTACTAATTTCTGTCGCAAAATTAGAAGGTCTTCCCACGGCTAATCCATCGGCTTCTGTTTTATTATCCAGTCCAATATCTTGAACGCTAATCTTACTCATTTCACCCGTCACCAATCCTGTTAATACAGCAGGACAATGTGTAGGCTCTACAAAAAAGCAGTGAACGTGATCTCCATAAATTTGTTTTAAACCAAAAGCCGTTCCACCTGGAGAACCACCAACGCCGAAAGGAGAATACACAAATAGAGGGTGGTCTGCATCTACCTTAATATCTTGTGCTTTTAGTTGCTCTGCGATGCGAAGTGCTCCAACGGTATAGCCTAGGAATAAATCTTGAGAATCTTCATCGTCTACAAAATAAGCATTGGGATCTGTTTTGGTAGCTTCTCTTCCTGCATTAATAGCTTTGCTAAAGTCACCTTCAAATTCTACAACGCTAACTCCTTTTTCACGTAATAAATCTTTTTTCCATTTTTTAGCATCAGAAGAAACGTAGACGGTAACTTTAAACCCTAACTTCGCACTAATAATCCCTATGCTAAGCCCTAAATTTCCTGTTGATCCCACGCCAATCTTATACCTACTGAAAAATTCTTTAAACTTAGCGGAAGTTAAGATACTATAATCGTCTTCTTTCTTCAATAAGCCTGCTTTGAGCGCTAATTTTTCGGCATATTTCATAATTTCAAAAAATCCACCTCGTGCTTTAATCGAGCCAGAAATTGGAAGTTTATTATCACATTTCAGAAATAAATTTCCTTCAATTTCCTCGTTATTCCTATTTAATACCGATTTCATCTTCGGAATTTCTCGCAATGGAGATTCTAAAACGCCCAAACTTTTCTTGGTTTCTGGAAAAGCTTTAACAAAGAAAGGAGCAAAACGCTTCCAAAGCAATTCAGCTTCTTTCATAGTTTCCATATGCATAGAAAATTCAGAAACATTTTCTATAGATTTAGCTTCAGGATTTAACCAAGCAACAGGTTTTGTACGTATAATATCTTTCAGAATTGGAGCTTCTGCAACCAACGAATCTATTTTAGTTTTTGAATACATATAATTGATATTTATTCGGTATAAATTATATTATTTAGAATGATTAAAAATAAATAATTAAATCTGATTTGCCTTAATTATGAAGTTAATTTTTAATTTATAGTATTTAGCCTAGATGGTTTTTTAAGGAGAAGAAATTAGTATCCTTATAGAAGAGATAAAAAGCTCTTCAACATGTTTCGACGAGTTTAACTTCTCACTAGGGAGTAAATAATCGGATTTGGAATTGAATCAACTCATTCACAAAAATCAGAATTGAAATTGAATTGTACTGCAATGAATTTATAAAGTACGAGCTCTAAAAATCAAAACTCTAAAACTTTCGTTTAATCATTCTTTTAGGTTGTAGATTAGAGTTTTGTATAATTTCAAAATCAATAACGCCTAATATTAAACCTTCTTTGGTGGTGACATCTACCTGCCATAAACCTGGTTTAATATTTTCTTTGTAGGTATATCCTCGAAAACCATTATCACGTCCACCGGTGATTTTATAACTAATTGTATCAACAATATCCCATTGATCTGTGTTTTTATTTAAATATTTCCAACGATGAAAAATGGATTTTTTAATTTCTGTGGGAGCAAAAATAGAAGCAAAAACAAAAACTTTTTCTCCAGGACGATGTATAAATTTTAGTCGGTGATCCCTCCAAAACACATACCAGTCATCCCGTTCATAAGAAACTATGTAAGAATTGTTTTTCTTTTGAACGTGGTGCGCCACCATCCCAGATTCTAGAGCTAAGGGCACAGGTGGAATGAGATTGGTATAGTAAAAAATATTAATGGTTACGTACATTGCCAAAATAATGCTAATAAGTTTTTTAAGACTGATTTCTGCGCGCGTGCTTGGGCTTTTTTTGTAAATAATACTTATTAGTAGGAGCGTTAAGAATAGACTAACAAGCCCTGAAATAATAAAAATAGGCGTATTCATTTTCTTGATGAATACAGGAATCATAAAGGTGAAGAATGTAAAACTTAGAAAATAATAAACACTAAACTGCAAATATTTATTAGAAATTCTTTTTTTAAGCATTTCGTTAGCCAAGAGTAAGGCTAAAAGAATAACAAAGAAGGTGATGGTTTTGGACATGGAAACACTTCGTGAAAAGTAGATCACGTATGCACTGGAAAGTCCACCAAAGAAAAATTGAATGGCCAAAGGAAAATAAATTTGATATTTCTCTAGAAAAGTATTTTTCCATTTTCCATCATCCATCAAATTGTAAAGATAGAGCGTAATCGATAAAAGACTCATATGTATGCTTAAAACAGACAAATCATACACGCGGTCAATGCGACCCAGAGTTAAGGAATCAAAAATAAATCCGCATATAAAAAATAGAATAGGGAGATACTTTCCATGCCTTTGTATAAAGCTTCGAAAACGGCTATTTCTATATCTTTTTAAGATTCTATTCATTATGTTAGAAGAGCACAAAAGTATGAATAAAATGAGAAGTGTTTGAGAGAGAAACTCAATTTAATTTGAAACACCACTAAAAATAACTCAATTGCGTAGAAGTTTAATTCAATAGATTAAATAATGATTTCAAATCAGAATTTTCTTTTTAAAGTCGTAGAAATTAATTAATTATGTCACGAATATATTAATTTGATTTAAAAAAAAATCAAATACATTTTTAATCTTTAACTAACAAATCTTTTTATTATGCTTAAATGGTCATAATTTTACTCGTTATTGCAGTAGTTGCAGCAATTTTTGGATTCGGCGGTATTGCTGATGGAGCTGCGGAAATCGCAAAAATCCTATTTTATATTTTTATAGTACTTTTTGTACTTTCCTTATTATTTGGTAAGAAAATTTTTAAATAGGTAATACAAGTTTTTTATTAAAAGATTCCATTTTGAAAGATGGAATTTTTTTTTAAATCGCATATCAAGAATTGGAAATAAGCACAAAAGTACTATGACATTAGATAGCGCAAAAGTTTAAAGTAAAAATACCCTTTACAAGACTGAATAACTCACAGGATAAAAACACTGTAGAAAATTAAATGGGCTTTCTCAGAAGTTTCTTGAAAACAAAAACACATATAAACAATTGAAGCCAAATACAGTAGGAATACATTGCTTCAATAGAAAACTAAGATCAATTTGGCCAAATACACTTATAAATTGAACATTTTCTATTTTAAGATGAAAGTGAGCTCATCTTTTTCATAGTCTGCAATTATTTTAGTAGCACTATAAAAATTAAAAAGAGCCTTTGCAAATTATACGAAGGCTCTTTTCTCATATTTCTAAAAATTAAATAGTTTCAACATTTAAAATTTCTAGTTTTCTCTCTCCATCTTTAAAGGGCCAATCTACGACGTCGCCTACCTGTCTGCCAATTGTGGCAACACCCACATCGCATAAAATGGACAACTTTCCTTTTTTATTATTTGTTTTGGAGGTTGACACAAACATATATTCTTTTTCTTTGTTTTCTGTATGATCTTTAATTTTCACACGTCGGTTAACCGTCACAATATCATCTGGTAAATCTCTTCTTAGTACTTGTTTAGCATTTTTTAATTCTAAAGATAACAGATCTTCTTCTTGTTGAGTTACTTTCTTTCTTCGGATATGATCTTTCACCATATCATATATACCGGTTGTTAAAATTACATTTTTTGACATAATATTTTTTTTGAATTTTCTTCTTAGAAGTATGTAATTGTGACTCAATCACTCAAGATAATACGCAGCATATTGCGCTCTTTTTTTTGAGTGTTTAAAGCAGTGTTAAGAAGAAAAAGATTAAAAAGATTAAAGTTTTGAGAATGCAAATAGAGTAGCCCTGTTTTGAGTCGCAACAGGGATTAATTAATAAACTCTTTCGAATTTTTTAAAAAAATATCGTCAAGTAAGTAGGATAATGACAAAGCTAATCCTAAGGGATATTTTTTGGTATATTGAAAGTAAGCTGTTGCCATTTGAAATCACATTAACGAGTTACAAAGTTAGCCATTATATTTAATCTTTACAATGTAATAATCAATAGAGTATATTAAAGAAACAATTGTTTATTGGTTATTCTTCTTGATATTATTTTTAGCGAAAATTTGGAGTTTTAGCTACTATAGGATGTAATGATTTGCATAAGAAAAGATGAAGCTGTTTTAAATATACACTGTTTTAAAGCGTTTTTATACGTTAACTATTAAACTTTTTCTGGAAAATAATCTGTCAATTCATTAAAAATATCTGAGTGTGAACGTATCTCGATTCTTTCATTATTTATAGTTTTAATGATGAAATTTATTTTGTGTATACTTTTCATACCGTGAACAATATTTAGAGTACCACCAAATTTTTTAATCTCATCATATTTTAATTCCATATTTCTTGTCAATGATGTCATAGAAATTCCGTCAGATTTTAATTCTAATTCAGCTTTTTCATATTTCCTCAAACCTTTTAGCCAGCTGCCAAATATTACTAGGAATGATGAGCAAGATAAAACAATGTAAATATTGCGATTTACCACTTCGAGTAAATATATTGTGGCGATTTCAAAAGGAAGATATTTTGCAGGAAGTAAACATAATCCAAATATAAACAAGAACAAAAATCCGAAACTTACAATTTCAGCACCTATGTTACTTATCTTTCTCTTTTTGGCGAATTCTATTTCAAATGTAACTTTCAAATGTTTTATAATGGTCTTATGTATGAAATTTTGCGTGTTAATCAACGCTGAATTTTCGGATTAACGTAAATTCGAATTTGTTATTTTTGTGTTTATTTTTATCAATTTACTCTAAATTATGAAAATACCATCCATATTTTTATTGATTTGACGCTTTCTCTGCTTCTATATCGCGATTTAACTTATTGCCATTCGCCAACCACTTCAAGCTCGCCAATAATATTACCCTTTATAGTTTTACCATGCTAACTCATTTTGTAGTCCATTGTATAGATAGTTTCATTCTTTTGCACATTCACGATTACTTCATTAAATTCACTGGAATATAATCCGTTAGAGGTAAAAAAGCTTCCATTATCGTTAGTTTCAATAGATCCATCATGAACTACACGATTGGTATCTGCAATATCAAAGGCTACATATTTCTCGTTAATATCTCTATTTAATTTATTTTTTAAAGAGTCCGAGTTATACATCTAGTTTTCTCATGTCGTAATTTTTTGTTGAGAACTGTTGTAAATGAAATTAAAACGAGATTTTTTAGTTTATGAGAGATCTTGTACTAGTTGAAGTTCTCCAGTATAGGTTCCATTAATAGTTCCATAATCAATAGTTTCAAATGTATAATTTAGTGTATATATGGCATTAGATACTTCTATGATAATAGTTCCAGAAATAATCTGATCTTCACTTATAGAATTAGAATTTGTCACACAATTATCAATCACGACCATATTTGTTGATATATTCGTTTCATTTAGCGATGGTTGAAATGTATTTAGCTCGTATTCATATGTACCTGATTCTAATTCTGAAACAGAGGTTGAACGGAGATTGAAAACTACTCCCTGAGTTAGGTCGCTAGAGAAATCACAACCTTGACCGTAAAATTCATTGTTTAGGAAGCTGCCATTTAATAGATAGATGGCGTGCACACTATTATTGGTTCCATCGAAATCAGAAATCATATATCCGATTGGCGTGGAATAGTCCGTATTTCCTATGGTGAAATTAGAATTATCCTCTTCGTCATCATTTCCATTATTGTCTTGCCCGTCACCATCGTTATTCCCATCGCCATCTTGATTATCGCCACTATCGTTATCTTGGTCATTTGAATTGTCATCTGTAGGATTTTCAGTTACTGCTTCTAGTTCACCTTCTACTGGTTCACTTTCACAACTGGATAATGTAAAAATTAAAAGTAGAATGGATAAGATTGTAAGTTTGCTAATGTTCATATTTTTATTGTTTTAATGAATTTGTTTATGGCTCGTGATATGCAAATTATAATAGTCAGTGATTTTGAGAAAATGGCTATACAACTGGATCAAGTATTGATTACTCTATACGCTTGTGGCGATAGCAACCGATTAATTTTTATTGTGTTATGATGAGTACCGTTCATTTGTTATAATTTATATGTCATCAATTTACCGTTTCCAAAACTTGCTATTTTACCAGTACCTTTCTCGTAATAATTCAAATATTCTGTTAATTTGTTTTCGTCACGATTAGATATTTGGGTTGCTCTCATTACTAAAAGTCCGCTATATTTTTTGGTTGGCGTTTCTAAATTGGCATTTAAATCCACGATTTCGTATTTCCAAGAATTATCACTATTGCGCCAGCTAAAACCAACTTTAGGTTCCTTGGGCATTATCATATTCTCAGTACCAGATTTCTTGTCAAAATACATCACATTTCCATTTTCTAATCGATACAAAGTTTTGGTCGTTTTACCAGAAGAATTTTTAATTTGTCTAACGGAATAAGTGTTTCCATTCTTTGACTGAATTTGATCTAAGTCTTTGTGAAAAACAAAGGTATCAGAATCAGCATATTTAAACGTTGCATCTATACCTGAAATTGGATAATAGGACTCAACATCACTATTTTTGATTGATAGGGTAGCCCCACAACCAATTAAAATAAATGGAATTATTAAGGTAAGTATTTTTCTCATAAATTGATTAATAGTATTTGATTCAGCGAAAACTTCCGCCTAAAGTTAAGTCAGAATTTTTGTATTTTGTTTTTAGAGTAGAGGTGTAACTCATTAAGGTCTAAAATTATAATTGACATTAAGAATAAATTTTTAAGATCATCTTATTTTTTACACAACTATGCATTGTTATTATACTATCTAAATTGCCATTATCGGAATAGTATACTTTTGATTTTTCAAAATGTCTTACACTCATTTGGTAATTATAAGTTTTGATGTATGCATCCAATCTATTATTATTTTATACATATTTTATGGTGTCTACTGTTAGATCATTAGAGATGTTGAAAGTAATTTTTTCGATCATTTTTTTATCACTATTGAGTGTAATAACCTTATTATTTTCAGGAACACTATTAAGTCCCCCAAAAGGAATTATTTTCTTAATTAGATAAACTTTATTATCGACATATGTCAAATCGGTATATAATGAGTCAAATAATCTTCCTACCATCTCATTACCAATTTTTTTTATTATTCGATTAGACTCATCATACCTAAATTTCACTAAATTATCACTTCTTGGATGCAGACTTAATATTGACTAGTATTGACCATATATTCCTATATAACTATTAATTTTAAAATTAGTATCATCTTCAAATTGACTTTCTAAATCATTTTTACTGCAACCTATGTTAGATAATAAGGTAGCTAATACTATACATAAGAAATAATTATTATTTTTCATTTTTTCCAAACTTTTATTTAGTGTATGAATTGTAAAAAATTTCAGTTAAAAGTTCAATTTAATACTATTGTGCCTGTTTCTATATATACTGTTGAAAACAATACTCTTATAATTCCCTTTTAGGTTCCTTTTTATGTTTTCTTGTCAGAATTACAATTGTTCCGAAGATTAAGATTAAAATTATTTTACCTACTAAATAACCATATCCATATTTGGTAAGTCGGTTGAAGTCGTATACCAAAATGGTTAATATGTTGAGAAGTAAAATAATTGATATTCCTAAGAATATAAAAAAAAGCACTTTTTTCATAAGATTGTAAAAAAAAGAGAGTTCGTTACTAGTAATAAACTCTCTCTTTTCGATGCTATTTGGTTACCGTTGTAGTTGATGGTGCATATAACCCAAAAGTTAGTGAAGAAACTAAGCCGTTCACAAAAGATTGTCTTGTATGAACTGTATAGTTTTCTGCTCCATCAGCCATTTGTTTTGAGTCAGAAACTCCAACAGGTGCTAGTCCAAAAATCACATAGTGATTCCATTTTGTTGTTTTTTCGTTTCCTTGAGCTCCTTCTCCTACAACACTTGTGTAAGAATAACAAGAAGTGAATAGCATGGATGCAGCAAATAAGACTGTCATCATTTTCATTGTTCTTTTAATCATTTGTTTAAATTTAAGGTTACTATTTATTTATAATACTCATTTTGAGTTCGTTCAGTAATATTTATAATGTCAGTTTATTTATGGTTTGTAGTGTTCAAATTAGCTATTACTTTTCTACTGAGCACTAGCCGAGTTTTTAATTTTCTTATTACCTTTTTTTATCAATAAGTCAAATTAAAAAATTTGGCGATTTTCCAAAAACCTTTAACTTTTTAAATCAACAAAATGGTTATTAGGTACATAAGTTGTTGAGCATAGTTTTCTAATCGTTACAATATTTAATTAATTCCAAAATATCAGTTTTATATTTTGGATATTTTTCTAATATTTTTAATTCTATTGCTTTCTCTGTATCAGAACAGGCTTTCTCTTTTAATTTGGTCGCTTTGTAAATAAGTGCTCTGGTTTTAAATGAAATTGAGTTATTTGGCTCTTTTTCAATTGACTTGTTAACATCCGATAGAGCTTTTCCGTATTCTTTTGTCAAATAATAAACTTGACTTCTATGTTCGTAGGAAAAAGCATTTGGATTTACAGTTAGTTCAGCCGTAAAATCTGCAATAGCTTTTTCGTATTGTTCTAAATTTCGATATGCAAAACCACGATTGGTTCGTGCTGTGTGCATACTCGGCTTTAAGGCTATAGCTTTTGTAAAGTCAGGAATACATTCTTCGTATCTTAAATCCATTTCTCGAACGTATCCACGTTGAAAATATAAATCAGAATTATTTGGATATAAAGTTATCAATCTATTGAGCTTTTGTTCCGCTTGTTCCCATTGCTCATTTTTAATCAACTCTTTTGCCTCTGCAAGGATTTCCTTCGGTTTTGTTGCAGTTTGCTTTTTTGCTCCACATCCAAAAAATATAATTGAAATTAGAATTATTAATATATTTCTCATTTTTTTAATTTGTGCCGGTGTGTTTGTATATGGCTCTTAGCGTGCATATTAGCAATTATTATCGGATCAACTACAAGCTAAATCTTTTGTATTTTGAAACACTTTTTAATTTTTAGTAGCCAAATCAATAGATTTGGTGCTTAACCGAATATTATAAATTTTCGGTTTAGTACAGACCCAGCTATTTACTATTTAGGTGATTACAAACAGTTTCTATATTCTTTCATATGATAAAATTGTTAATTCGTTGGTATCTGGATCGTTTGTTTCCAATACCATATCAGTTTCTGTAAGAGTTGTTATTTCCATAACAAAATCTTCAACATCAGTTTGAATAGTTAAAATTATTCCATTTAAATTATATGGATCAGTTAAGGAGTCTAATTGCTCACAATTATTTCCATAATATTCATTTTCTGTTATTGATGTTTCTGTAATATTCATTGTAACAGGGCACATAATGCTATTAGGATCCCCATTTTTAGCGATTAAATTCCAATTACCAAGAATTGTAACGCTTGGTTCATCATCATCACCATTTCCATCATCTTGGTCATTTCCACCATTATCGCCATTTCCATCATCATCACCATTTCCTTCACCATTTCCATCATCATCGACATTTCCTTCATCATTATCATCGCCATCGTTACCTTGGTCATCAGGATTATCATCTGTAGGATTTTCTATTTCAGATTGAAATTCGCTCTCTAATGGTTCGTTCTCACAGCTTGATAATGTGAATATTAATAGAAAAATTGATAAAATTGTAAGTTTGCTAATTTTCATTTTTTTGTTTTAATTTTGGATAACCTGTCATATCAACACAAACATACACGTTTAACGTTAAAATTTTAACAAAATTAAAATAATTTTTGCGAGTATAACAGATTTCGTTAGATAACTGAAGACATTATCTAACCAACTTTTGTTCTTCGGAAAAAATAAAAAAAAATGCCTCCTAATAAGGAAGCATTTTTTGAATTTAGAACTCTTTTTTCAAAAACCCATTAGCATTCAGCTAGATATAATGTAAAGCTGATGAACGCTTTAAATGTACGAAATCTAACAAGGATTAAAATGGATAACTTTTTTGAAAATCATTTTATCAAGAGCAATAGAAAATTTTTATATTGAAACACTAGGGTTTATACATTAGTTAAAATTTAGTCTTTGCTCTTGTTTCTTTGCTCTTGTTTCTTTGCTTTTGTTTCTTGGCTCTTGTTTCTTTGCTCTTGTTTCTTTAAACCAAAATAACTACTCCATTTTTTTCTTTTTAGGTTCGTCTTTATACCAAGTCAACAATTCCACTTTTGTGTTGGGGCGGTTGGTTTTAATAATATTCGCAAATTTTCTTACATCGGCATACCCGTCATCACCTCTATAATGATAAGGATAAACCACTTCTGGTTCAAAGTCTAAGACCGCATCGGCAGCGGTAGAAACAGGCATGGTGTAAGGTAAATTCATACATACAAAAGCTTTGGTGATTCCTTTTAGATTTCTCATTTCAGGAATATCTTCTGTATCTCCAGAGATATAGATTCGTTCCTCTTCCCAAGAGACTACATAGCCGTTTCCTCTTCCTTTAGGATGATATTCTAAGGCTTCTTTACGTGTATTATACATAGGAATGGCCTCAACAAGCAACCCATCTATCTTTTTTTCATCCCCATTTTCCATCATAATGGTATTGGGATGAATCTTTTCGGGTAATTGATCTGCAACCGCCTTGGGCGCTATGATTTTTACCCCTTCAGCAAAAATGTATTTTATCATTTTCATGTCAAAATGATCTCCGTGAATATCGGTAATCAAAATATGTGTAGGAGCTTGGTGACCTTGATAATCCTTTTTTTCGCCTGTAGGATCAATATAGAGTACAAAATCTCCCATACTTAAAATCATCGAGGCATGTTCAATAGGTGTAATTTTCACTTCGTCCTTTTCCTCTTTTTCTTCGGGAACAGGATCGCTAATGTCCATTTTTTTGTTGGGTTCATTTTTACAACTCAACAAAGTAATTAGCGTACAAGCTAATAAGAGACGTATGTTTTTCATGGGTGTTTTATTTTTTAGTTGGTTTCGGGTCTAATAAAATCAGATACAAAATAGGATAAAGCTTTCGCTATCATCGGATTTTTACTCGCATCTGCTTCGCAAATATGCAAATAATATACCTGTTGCTTTTTTGCTAAATTGATAAAACTTCTAATTTCATTGATTGAAAATCCTGAAGGTGTCATCGCGCTGCTATTAAAATCCTGAATCGCGTCACAATCTAATTCTAAAGCAAATTTATCTCTTACGAAGTTGATCGCTTTCTTAAATCTGATTAATTTATCTATGGTAGTAAGATGCAAATACTCTTCAAATAAGCTGTAACTAATCGTTTTATCCTCGTTCATCATATCAAAAATATAACGCGGAGTATAGTTTTGATGAATTCCCACCAGCGCATAATGATTTAGAAAACCTTCTTTTTTAGCATAACTAAAACCATTTCCGCTGTGACGGAAATTTGTAGTTCGCAAATCGGTATGTGCATCAATATTTAGCACGTCAATTGGCTTTTCCAAGGCTTTAGAGCAGCCTTTTATATTGCCATAGCTGTTGTTGTGACCTCCACCAATAATGATAGGCACTTTTTGTAAAGAAACAATTTTTTGCACCACTTCACTTAGCATATCGTCAATTTCAGGTAGCATCTCACCAAGGAGTTTTGGATCTTCTACGTGCTCTGCTTTTTGTTGAAGCTCTTCGGTTTTAATATTTCCTAAAACCACGCAATTGTTTGCGTTATAGGAATTATGCTGAATGTTTAAAAAAGCTTTTAAAAACGGCTCCCAAGTACTCGAAGCTCCAGGTTTTCCCTGATTTGCTCGTATTCCAATATCTTCAGGCACTCCAAAAATTACGTATTTGGCAGCGGTATGCTCTAATTCTTCAAACGAAGAAATGTAATTGATACTTTCTCCCAATTTGGTTTCGCCTTCTCTGGAATTGATATACGCTTTCGCGGAATTTTCAGTAAGAAAATTAAAAAAAATCATAGTTAAATTAGTTAATAGGTTTTCCTTCTAAAAATATAGTTTCTATATGATTGCTACCAAAAGAGTAGGGTAAAAATCCGTAAGAAGGAATGGGTTTAGTTAGTATTAAATTGGCTTTTTTTCCTTTGGTAATTGAGCCGTGGGTTTTAGAAATGCCCATTGCATACGCGGCATTAATGGTTGCAGCGTTAATCGCTTCTTCTGGCGTCATTCCCATTTTAATACAGGCTAAGGAAACCACAAGATTCATATTTCCGCTAGGCGTACTTCCTGGATTATAGTCGGTAGCCAGCGCTAACGGCAATCCTGCGTCAATGATATCCCGAGCCGGAGTGTAAGGAATACTTAAAAATAAAGAGCAGGAGGGGAGCGCTACCGGCATGGTATCACTATCTTTTAAAACTTCAATGTCTTCTAAAGTCATCACTTCTAAATGATCAACGCTTAACGCGGAATTCTCCACGCCAGCTTTAATCCCGCCAATAGAATTAAACTGATTCACATGAATTTTTGCGGGCAAATTGTACTTTTTACCAGCTGCCATAATACGTACCGTATCTTCAACAGTAAAATAACCTTTCTCACAAAAGACATCCACATAATCTGCCAGTTGCTCTTCGGCAATTTTAGGAATCATCACATTTACTATTTCGTCGATGTATTCTGCTCTTCGGTCTTTATATTCTTTAGGTAAGGCGTGCGCTCCCAAAAAGGTCGCTTTAATACGAATAGGGAAATTCTCCTTCAGACGTTTAATCACCCGAAGCATTTTTAATTCCGCGTCAAGCGTTAATCCGTAACCAGATTTAATCTCGATCGCACCCGTACCTAATTGCATCACTTCTTTTAATCTCGTTAAGGTTTGTTGGTAAAGACTTTCTTCATCGGTTTCTTGTAATTTCTGAGCGCTGTTTACAATTCCGCCGCCTTTATTGGCAATTTCTTCGTAGGTTAAGCCGTGAATGCGATCTACAAATTCTTGCTCTCGGTTTCCCGCATATACCAAATGCGTGTGAGAATCTACCCAGCTAGGTAAAATTATTTTTCCAGTAGCATCGATGGTAGAATCGGCTTTTATGGCAGGAAGCGAATCCATCGTTCCAAAATCTTCAATAAGATCGTCGTGAAGCAAAAGCCAGGCATTTCTAATGCTTGGTAAATCTTTCATTTCTTCGCCTTGTAATTTATCTATGGAGGTGTCTCTTACCTGCAGGAGTTCTTTGATGTTGGTAATAAGTGTTTTCATAAAGATAAAGATATAAAAAGCCACGAAATAACGGCTTAAAATGTGGCGCATTATTAATAAAATGCGTGTAAATAATATAAATTTATAGATAAAACCTATTACAATAGAGGATATCTATTTTACTATAAAAAATTATAAGAAAACTTTAGGTAAATACTAGATATAAGCCTGTATTTTTGTATCAGAATCAGAAACAAATTAGTAATCTAAAAATTATAAAATATGTCTATTGTAGGTAAAAAATTTCCAGATTTAAAAGTAAACGCTATGAATGAAATGGGCGATACTTTTCAGATTAATGTGTTAGAAGAAGCACAAAAAAACAACAAGAAAGTAGTTCTTTTTTGGTACCCAAAAGACTTTACATACGTTTGTCCAACAGAATTGCTTGCTTTTCAAGAAGCTTTACCAGAATTCGAAAAGAAAAATACGATTGTCATTGGAGCATCTTGTGATACAGCAGAAGTTCACTTTGCGTGGTTAAATACTTCTCAAGATAATGGAGGAATTGAAGGTGTATCTTATCCAATCTTAGCAGATTCTAACAGAAACTTAAGTTCTCGTTTAGGGATTTTAGATATTGAGAATGAGCAGTACGACGAAGAGTCTGGTGCAATCACCGTAGATGGAGATAATGTAACGTACAGAGCGACTTACTTAATCGATGAAGAAGGAACGGTATTTCACGAAGGTATTAACCATATGCCATTAGGAAGAAATGTGAAAGAATATTTAAGAATGATTGATGCATATACCCACATCCAGAAAAACGGAGAAGTTTGTCCTGCAAACTGGGAAGAAGGGAAAGATGCAATGAAAGCAGATAGAGACGGAGTAGCTTCGTATTTATCTAAAAAATAATTCTAATTTTTCCTTTACGGACGTGTTAGAAGAAGTTACCAACCTGGTAGGTTTTACTTGCCAGGTTACTATAAAAAAAAAGGCTCTAGTTTAGCAGTGCGTTAATCATATTTTTATTTGTCATTCAGAGCGCAGCTTGCGGAGTGAAGAATCTCTATTTAAAAGAAAAGATTCCTCCTACGTCGGAATGGCAACTGTTACAGCTTTATTAAACTACAGTCAAAAAAGAATAATTTAAATGTTTGGGAGTAGATCCTGAAGGTTTAGCCCTTAACTAGGGAAATAAAATTGCTATGGTAAAAGAGTTAGAAAAAGATAATTTAAGCGAGATCGTTTCAGATCACGATACAGTTGTAGTACAATTTATGGCTGGATGGTGTGGAAACTGTCGCTTGATGAAACCAAAATTTAAAAAATTAGCTTCAGAAAATGAAAATGCACATTTCATATTAGTAGATGCAGAGAAATTTCCAGAATCAAGAAAATTAGCGAAAGTGGATAATTTACCAACCTTTGCTACGTATAAAGGAGGTTCTTTTGTCAACCAAGTGCAAACGAATAAATTAGAATCATTAAAACAAATTGTAGATGAAGTTACCAGTAATTAGACACCTGCAGAAAAATAATGAACAACAGAAACTAGAACATACCTTAGAAGTTCTAGAATCTTTTACAGAACACCGTTCGGTGACTGAAAATGATATGGATGTTATTGGAGAATTAATCACCAATATTTGTGGCGCTATTGAAGTACACGAAATGGTGGATGGAGGAATGGCAGAAAAAGATGCCGCCAATAGCTTTGCAAAAAAAGTGATGGGTTCTATCGATAGATAAAATTCTTAAAAATAAAATCCAGATAATGGGTTTAAATTGAAGAAAGGCTACTGTTTAGTAGCCTTTTTTTATAAATTAAAAATAAAGAAGCTCCAAACAAATTTGGAAGTAGGATTTTAGAAAATAGATAACTGCAAATCCGTTTAGTTTCTTGTATAATCAAATAATAATGTTAATGTCATGTCGAGCGGAGTCAAGACGCTTTTGTTTAACCTTTCGACTCCCCGCCAAAATGAATTCTTTCGCGCTGGCGCTCAAGGTGACAAAAACTACTTTGAGGAATGAAAGCGGATAAACAAATAGATAATTACGTTGAAGACAAATCTTAGGAGAATTTAAACCTACATAAGCCATCAAGGTTTTAAGATTATAGTTACTTTTAAACTTTTAAGGAAAACGATGAAAGATAATTTTATTACAAAGCGACTAAAGGGCGGAGTTTATGCCGTGAAAGGTTTTTATTTGCTCTTAAAAACCGAACCCAGCATACAAGTACAAGCCGCAATTTCTATTCTTGTGGTGATTGTAGGGTTTTATTTTGATATTTCTAGGGAAGAGTGGATGCTGCAAACTTTAGCCATTGGTTTGGTAATGAGTTTAGAAGGGGCAAATACTGCCATAGAAGAAATAGCCGATTTTGTGCACCCCGATTTTCATACCAAAATAGGACTTATCAAAGATTTTGCTGCGGGGGCCGTTTTTTTTGCAGCCGTAGCTGCCGTAATTATAGGAATACTAATCTATTACCCTTACATTGTAAATATTAATCTATAAAGCGTAAAATTTCCTGCCTAGAATCTGCAATCATATTTGTATTTTAGCGGCTTATTTAAGTGTAAATGGCGAAGAAAAAAACAAAAGCAAAAAATACAAAAAAAGCTTCCTATAAACTTCCAAAGGTGAATTTCACTAGGAAGCATAAAGTGCTTTTAGGAGCTTTTTTAATGCTTTTAGGCCTTGCTTTAACGATTGCTTTTGTCTCTTTTCTATTCAATTGGAAATATGATCAAGATACCATAGGCTATTTTACAGAACGCCAGGTAGAAACCAAAAACTGGCTGAGTAAATTTGGAGCAGAAATAAGTCACTTTTTTATCTACAATGGTTTTGGCGTCTCTTCTTTTAGTATTGCAATATTAACTTTCCTCACGGGAGTGTATCTTTTCTTTAATCTAAAGGCAAAATCACTATTTAGTTTTTGGTTTTGGGGAGTTTTGGTGATGGTCTGGTTTGCAACGGTACTCGGTTTTTTTGCAGATAAAAATTCTTTACTAGGCGGAATTATAGGCTATGAGACCAACGATTTTCTTCAAGATTATTTAGGCTTCACGGGAACGGTATTGGTACTTATTTTCGTGTTTATCGTTTATTTTGTGATTCGGCTTAATGTGACGCCAGAGCTTATAGGCGGTTATTTTAAACGAACTCGGGAGGAAGTGACGCAAGATTTTGAAGATTCTAAAGCGAAAGAAGAGAAAATTCTTCAGGAGTTTTTAGAGAAGGAGAAAGAAAATCAGCATAAAAAAGAAGAGCCTACAACTATAAAACATACCGATCACGCTTCCGCGGAAGCGAAACAAGACGAAAGTCTGGTACCACAACCTACTCCAGAGCCAAAAGCAACGCCTCCGCCTGAATCTAAATCAGAAAAAATTGTGATTGAAGGGAACAAAGATGAAGGAGATGTTTCTATGGAAGTGGAAACCACGGTAGAAGAAGAGGCAGAAGTAGACAATTTGAGTAAAAAATTGGTGAAAGACTTTGGAGAATTTGATCCTACGCTGGAGCTGAAAAATTATAGATTTCCTACGATAGACCTTTTAAAAGATTATAATGCCGGCGGGGGCGGGATTACCATAAACCAAGAAGAGCTCGAAGAGAATAAAAATAATATTGTAAGAACGCTTAAGAATTACAAGATTGAAATTGCGCAAATTAAAGCAACGGTTGGTCCCACCGTAACCTTATATGAAATTGTGCCTGAAGCTGGCGTGCGTATTTCAAAAATTAAAAATTTAGAAGATGACATTGCTCTTTCCCTTGCGGCTTTAGGGATTAGGATTATTGCGCCTATTCCTGGAAAAGGAACCATAGGAATTGAAGTTCCCAATAAAAATTCGACCATTGTAAGTATGCGATCTGTGATTGCATCCTCTAAGTTCCAAAAAGCAGAAATGGAACTTCCAGTGGCTTTAGGAAAAACCATTTCTAACGAAACTTACGTGGTAGATTTGGCAAAAATGCCGCACCTTTTAATGGCAGGTGCAACAGGACAAGGTAAATCTGTAGGTTTAAATGCGGTGCTTACTTCGTTATTATACCAAAAGCATCCTGCTGAAGTAAAATTTGTACTAGTAGATCCTAAAAAAGTAGAACTTACTTTATTTAATAAGATAGAAAGACATTATTTGGCGAAGCTTCCAAACTCTGAAGAAGCCATTATTACCGATAATACGAAAGTAATTAATACGCTTAATTCGTTATGTATTGAAATGGATGACCGTTACAACTTGTTAAAAGATGCCATGGTTAGAAATATTAAAGAATACAACGAGAAGTTTAAAGCAAGAAAATTAAATCCGGAGAACGGACACAAATTCCTTCCTTATATTGTATTGGTGGTAGATGAGTTTGCCGATTTAATTATGACCGCAGGAAAAGAGGTAGAAACGCCTATTGCCAGATTAGCACAGCTTGCAAGAGCGATTGGGATTCACCTAATTATTGCTACACAAAGACCTTCTGTAAATGTAATTACGGGAATGATTAAAGCCAATTTCCCTGCGCGAATTGCGTTTAGAGTAACGAGTAAAATTGATTCTAGAACTATTTTGGATACCGGGGGAGCAGATCAATTGATAGGAAAAGGTGATATGTTATATACCCAAGGAAACTATTTGGTACGTTTGCAATGTGCTTTTGTAGATACGCCAGAAGTAGAACGAATAACCGACTTTATTGGATCCCAAAAAGCATATCCAGATGCGCATTTACTCCCAGAGTATGATGGAGAGGAAAGTGGCACAGGAGTTGATATAGATGTAAGCGAAAGGGATAAATTGTTTCGTGAAGCTGCAGAAGTGTTGGTTACAGCTCAGCAAGGATCTGCTTCTTTAATACAAAGAAAATTAAAAGTAGGTTATAATAGAGCGGGTAGAATTATTGACCAGTTGGAAGCTGCAGGAATCGTAGGTCCTTTTGAAGGTAGTAAGGCAAGACAGGTGTTAATCACCGATTTAAATGCCTTAGAAGATTATTTAAATAACGAATAAATAAAGATAATGAAAAAGATTTTTTTATTAATTGCAGCTATAGGTTTAACCAGTTTTGCACAAGCACAAAATTCTGCCAAAGCAGAAAAACTTTTAAATGAGGTTTCTCAAAAGGTAAAATCCTACGATAATATGGTGGTAGATTTTAAATACACCTTAGAAAATACCGAAGAGAATATTAAACAAGAAACTAGAGGAGATGTAAGCCTTAAAGGAGAGTTATACCGCCTTAATCTAATGGGCATCACTCGGGTTTTTGATGGTAAAAAATTATATACCATTGTTCCTGAAGACGAAGAAATAACTATTTCTACCTATGATCCTAAAAATGATCAAGGGATTACACCTTCCAAAATGCTTACGTTTTATGAAGATGGTTATACCTACAAATGGAATACTACAGAAAATGTAAAAGGTAGAACGATTCAATATATTAAATTAAATCCTATAGATTCTAAAGCAGAAATAAAAGAAATTTTATTGGGTATAGATGTGCAAACAAAGCATATTTATAACTTAATTCAGAAGCAGGATAATGGTACCAAAGTAACCATAAAAGTAAATACGTTTAAAACGAATGAGCCACTTTCTAATAAACTTTTCTCTTTTGAAGAGAGTAAATACAACGGCTTTTACATCAATAGACTGGACTAATTGAAAATAATTGACAAGTACATATTCTCTAGCTTCTTAAAGACTTTTATTGCAGTTTTTACGATTCTAATGTTCATTTTTTTGCTGCAAACCATCTGGTTATATATATCAGAACTTGCTGGTAAAGATTTGGACTTTTTGATTATTGGTCGCTTTCTATTTTATTTTTCGCCCAATTTAATTCCTTTGGTCTTGCCGTTAACCATTTTGGTGACGTCTATAATGACTTTTGGTAATTTCTCAGAAAATTATGAGTTTGCTGCTATGAAATCTTCTGGGATTTCTTTGCAGCGAGCTATGCGAAGTCTTATTATTTTTGTTTCGTTTCTTAGTATAACTGCATTTTTCTTTGCCAATAACGTAATTCCTTGGGCAGAATTTAAGTCAATTAATTTGAGAAAAAATATTTCTAAGTTAAAACCAGCTATGGCAATCGTAGAAGGTGCTTTTAATGATATAGGAGATTTTAATATTAAGGTAGATGATAAATCTGGAAAAAATGATCAGTTGCTTAGTACAGTAACTATTCATAAGAAAAACCCAGATAGAAGAGGTAATTTTACAGTAATTAAAGCCGAAAACGGAGAATTAGCAGGAGATGAAAACTCAGATATTTTATCCTTGATTCTTTTTAACGGAAACTATTATGATGAGCCTCAGCCCAATGATTATGAGGCAAGAAGAAAAAAGCCTTTTGTAAGAAGCTATTTTGATGAATATAAAATTAATATCGACTTATCCAGTTTTAATGAGGTAGATTTAGAAGAAGAAAAATACAATTATTCCTATAAAATGTTAGATAGCAAGGAGCTTAGAATTGCTTTAGATTCGCTTTCTTCAGATTTAAACCAAGATAAGAAAAGCTTCTCAGGAAACATTTTGAATAGAAGCGGCGTGGAGCGAATAGGTTCAAATGCGCAGCATACAAAAGATACCACTCGACTCAATAAAATTTCTTTGAAAACACCCCAAGGTGAAAATCCTAGAGATTATAATATTAAAAATCTAGAAGAACTGTTTGATTCATACGGCCTTCAAGAGCAACAGCAGCATCTAAATATTGCTATAGGAGGTATACGAGGAACGCTCTCTAATATTAAAGGAAAAAAAGCAATCTTACAGAAGAAAGCAACCACTATTAATAAAACCGAAATTCAGCTGCATGATAAATATGCACTTGCTATGGCTTGTTTTATTTTGTTTTTTGTGGGCGCACCATTGGGAGCCATTATCCGTAAAGGAGGTTTAGGTTTACCCATGGTAGTAGCGATTTTGCTATTTTTAACCTATCACTTTATAGGCATATTTGCTAAAAATAGTGCAGAAAATGGCGCTATAAGTCCGTTTATCGCTTCTTGGTTGTCTACATTTATTATGCTTCCATTAGGCGTATTTTTAACCTATAGAGCAACTACAGACCAAGGTTTCTTTAACCCAGATGTAATACTATTACCCGTTAAAAAATTCTTTAGAAAAATAGGATTAGCAAAGAAAGAGAAGGAATAGATACTTAACTTTGTAAAAAAGAAAATTAAGATGATTCAAGATACCAAATCCACACCCATACAACTCCATTCTGTAAAAGAAGCTATAGACGATATTCGCCAAGGAAAGATGGTGATTGTGGTAGATGATGAAGATAGAGAAAATGAAGGTGATTTTATCGCTGCTGCGGAAGCTGTAACGCCAGAAATGATAAATTTTATGGCGAAACACGGTCGTGGACTTATTTGCGCTCCACTTACAGAAGATCGCTGTGACGAATTGGGTCTTAATATGATGGTAGATAATAATACGGTGTTACATCACACGCAATTTACAGTTTCGGTAGATTTAATAGGTCACGGTTGTACAACAGGAATTTCGGTTCACGATCGCGCAAAAACTATTAAATCTTTAGTAGAGAATGAAACCAAGCCACACGATTTGGGAAGACCAGGTCATATTTTTCCGCTTAAAGCGAAAAACGGCGGAGTTTTAAGAAGAACAGGACATACCGAAGCTTCTGTAGATTTAGCACGCCTGGCAGGCTTTAAGTCGGCAGGAATTTTAGTTGAAATCTTAAATGACGATGGTACAATGGCGCGTTTACCGCAATTGGTGGAAGTAGCTAAAAAGTTTGACCTTAAATTAATTTCTATTGAAGACTTGGTGGCGTATAGAATGCAACACGATTCTTTGATAGAGAAAAAAGAAGATTTTGAGATAGAAACTCGCTTTGGACATTATAGAATACGAGCGTATAAACAAACCACCAATAATCAAGTTCATATTGCTTTAACAAAAGGTACCTGGGATACAGGGGAGTCAGTTTTAGTGCGGGTAAATTCTACATTGGTTAACAATGATATTTTAGGAACGCTTACCAATAACGCCGATAAGAAGCTAGACGATATGTTTAAAGCCTTAAACAAAGAAGAATGCGGCGCCATTGTCTTTATCAACCAAGAAATGGCAAACCTTAATATATTAAATAGATTAGAAGAGTTAAAGGTTTTACAAGAAAATGGAGAAATTAAAGCTCCGAGATTAGCTCTAGATAATAAAGATTTTGGGATTGGTGCTCAAATTCTTCACGACTTAGGAATTCATAAAATAAAATTACTCTCTAATTCTAAACAGACAAAGAGAGTAGGAATGATAGGTTACGGCTTAGAAATCACCGAATACGTAAATTACTAAAGCTTATTTCTTATAATGTAGCGTCGTGTCGTCTAATGGTTTTCTTACCTTTTTAAATTGAGAAAACATATCATCCTCGGCACGATAACCTATAGGTAAAAGTAGAGTAGGTTTTAAGTGGAGTTGATCTAAGTCTAAAACCTCTGCCAATTTGCCAGGATGAAAACCTTCCATAGGGCAGGAGTCAATCTTTTCCAGAGCACAAACAGTAAGTAAATTTCCCATAGCAAGGTAAACCTGATTTTTGGCCCAAGCATCAATTTTGTTTTTACTGCTTTTTTCAAAATCTTTCAGTAGAAAATTTTTAAAAGGCTTTAGGATTTCGTCGGGGGTATTTCGTATATCCTTTACACGCTTAAAATAATTTAAAATAAATTCTTCATCAATCGCATCATCAATGCAAAAAACAAAAAGATGAGAAGCAGTTTTAATTTGTTTTTGGTTATAACAAGACTCCATAAGTTGCTCAAGAACCTCTTCTTCATCTATAATTACTAATTTTATAGGCTGTAGCCCATAAGAAGACGGTGTAAGAGAAAAAGCCTTTTTTAAGACCTCAATTTTATCTATAGGGATCTTTTTTTCAGTATCAAATTTTTTAGCAGCGTAACGCCATTCTAACGAATTTATAATATCCATCAATTTCAACTTTATTTATATAATTGGTAATTTACAAAGATACATATTCATAGTGTTAATTCTTAGGCTTCTTATTTCTAGATGTTTTAAAAACGGATAATAAATAAGCTAAGCTGAAGAGGAGAAGGAAATTTTTAGTTGATGAAGTAAAAAAAATGTTTTTAAAAGAACACTTTCTGAGGCAATAAAGGTCTGACGCTGTTGCATTAAGAATTGTCAATTAAAATCTAACTTTTTTCATCATCACAGAGTATATTTGTTCAAAATCATACTTATGAAATCAACGATTACACTTTTTCTTTTATTTTTTATCTCTTTAATTTCTCAAGCACAGCTAGTTATTAATGAACTAGATTCAGATAGCGACAGCATTGACGATCTTGAGTTTGTTGAAATAAAATCGAACACTCCTAATTTTAACCTTAACGGATATGTGATTGTGTTTTTTAACGGCTCCAACTCTGGTGGGAATAAAAGCTACCTCACTTTCGATTTATCTGGTTACACTACAGATATTAACGGATTGTTGTTAATGGGAAGTAACCAAGTTTCTCCCGTGCCACAATACATTATTTCTCCCAATTTAATCCAAAATGGGGCAGATGCGGTTGCAATTTATCAGGCTGACTTTACTGATTTTCCTGAAGGTACCTTAGCGACACAAACTAATTTAATTGATGCTTTGGTGTATGATACCAGCGACCCAGACGATACTACATTAATGTCTCTTTTGGGCGAAAGCGTACAAATTAATGAAGACGAAAACAACAATAAAGATTTTGAATCTATTCAACTAAATAATGACGGAGTAACCTACACGGTAACTACGCCAACGCCTAGACAACTAAACGATGGTACTGGTGTTATTTTAAATGGCTTAAGTATTTCTACTTCGGCAACTCAGTATGATGAAGGCGATAGTTTTGATATTACTTTTACCACTGAAAATGCGGTAACTCAAGATCAAAGTTTCGGGTTTACTTTAAATAATGCTGGTTTTGATGCGACAGATTTTACAGGAAATACTTCTCTAACCATTCTTAACGGAGACAATAGCGTGACAACGAGTATACAACTTACAGAGGATACAATAGATGAAGGAGACGAAATAGCGATGATTCAATTAACTAATTTGCCTACGGATTTTATCGCGCTAAACGACCAAATAGAATTGCGCATTGTAGATAATGATTTTGTAATCTCTCCGTGGGGAACACCAACTAATCCCACCTACGGAATAGTGACTAACACGAAACCTAGCGGATATTATGAAGATATTGACGGTTTGTCTAGCAGTGACTTGACCAACGCATTGCAAGGAATTATTGCAGAAGAAGGCGTGGTAAGAGCGCAAACCTACGCCGATGTAATCGACATTTTAAAAAAAGCAGATCAAAATCCAGAAAATTCTAACGAGGTATGGTTGGTATACTTAGAGATTTCTAGGTCAAAACTAGATTTTCAAACTACCTCTAACAATTTTGGAACTTGGAATAGAGAACATACGTATCCTAGATCTAGAGCGGGTTATTTTAGTATAGAGGAGGATGATTTTGCCGATGGGAAAGATATTTTTTGGAACACTACTGCCGATTCTCTTCGTCACGGAAACTCAGATGCACACGCTTTAAGAGCGGTTGATGGACCAGAAAACAGCTCCAGAAATAACCAACATTACGGGCAATATACGGGACCGCAGAATACGCAAGGAAGTTTTAAAGGAGATGTAGCAAGAAGCGTTTTATATATGGCGATTCGCTATAACGGCTTAGAAATTGTAAATGGTTTCCCAGAAAATGGATCAGGAGAATTAGGAGATTTGGCCACTTTACTAGACTGGCATAGAAATGATCCTCCAGATGATTATGAAATGAACCGAAATAATATCGTTTACGAATGGCAAAAAAATAGAAATCCGTTTATTGATTATCCAGAGTTGGTAGAATATATTTGGGGAAATCAAGCAGGGAGTACTTGGCAGAATCCATTAGGGATAGATGATAAAAATAGTAAGAATATTAAGATTTATCCTAACCCGTCAAGCGGAAGTTTTTTCGTAATCGGAATAGAATCACGTTTCAATTTGTCTATTTATACTGTTACTGGACAAAAGTTAACTTCTTTTGAGTTAGAGCCTGCCGAAGAGATACAACATAATTTACCTAGCGGGATTTATTTGATTGAATTTAAAAATGAGCAACAGCGAATCACAAAAAAACTTATTATTAGGTAACTGCTCAGCTCACTAACAATGAATGCCTTAACCTAAAAAGTTAAGGCATTTTTTTATGAAAATTTTTGAAATACCTATTCCTTTTTAATTTAAATTCGTTTAGATGATAACGACCTTATGAATAAATTTATAGTAGTTGACCAGCCTAAAGCTTGGCAATTTTTAGAAGAAAATGCACAAATCATTTCTGCAAAAGAATACCTTACTAACCCAGCTTATGCATCGCTTAAAAAGGCAAGAGTTTTTAATTTATGCAAGAAGTTTTCTTACCAATCTAAAGGATATTATGTTTCTCTTTTAGCAGAAGCCAGAGGTCATTCGCCGTTACCTACCGTGAAAAATCTGGTAGATTTAGGTGCTTTGAAACTTGTAAAAATCGTTTCTGAAGAATTTGATGATCTCATTCAGCAGAGTTTAAAGAGTATCAAATCTAAAGAATTTACCCTAAGTATCTATTTTGGGCAAAATGTGGCCAAAAAGTACAAAGACTTAAGTGCGATGATTCATCGTCATTTTCAAATTCCTTTTTTAAGAGTGAAATTCATTTTTACCAATAAATGGCAAATTCAACAAATTAAAGCTATTGAAGGGGCTGAAATTCCAGAAGATCATCAAGAAAGTTTAAAGTTATTTGCACAGCAATATTTTTCTAAAAAAAGATATGATATCGCACGTCCTTCCAAAACCATGTATGATTTGGCTATTTTAGTGAAAGATGGGGATATAGCACCGCCAAGCAACGCAAAAGCTATTAAGAAATTTATAGAAATTGCAGAGAAAATGAATTTTTATGTAGAAGTGGTTACCCCAAAAGATTTATCAAGACTATCTTCTTTTGATGCATTGTTTATTAGACAGAGTACAGAAGTAATGAATGAAGCTTATGCTTTTGCACGTAAAGCGAAACAAGAAAATATAGCCATTGTAGACGAACCAGATGCAATTTTAAAATGCTGCAATAAGGTGTTTATGGCAGAAGCGCTGGAGCTTGCAGGTATTCCTGCTCCCAAAACCAAGATTGTTCATCAAGAGAATGTGCAAGCGGTTTTAGACGAGATTCAATTGCCTTGTGTCTTAAAAGCTCCAGACTCTACCTTTTCTTTTGGAGTTAAAAAAGCCAAAACAGAGGATGAATATTATCAATTGGTGAAAGAGATGCTTAAAAGTTCTGAACTTATTATTGCGCAAGAGTTCTGTCCTTCAGATTATGATTGGCGTATAGGAATGTTAGATGGAGAAGCTTTTTACGCTTGTCGTTATTATATGGCGAAAGGACATTGGCAAATTTATAACTGGGATGCTAAAGAGAAGAAAGATCAAGATGGTAACGCCGATTGTTTACCTATAGAAGAAGTACCAAAACCAATTTTAGATGCTGCGATTAAAGCTACTAAAATTATGGGAAAAGGCCTTTTTGGTATTGATGTGAAAGAAATAGACGGTAAAGCTTTAGTAATAGAAATTAATGACAACCCTAATATTGATGCCGACGTAGAAGATGCCTATTATGGAGATAAAATTTATACTAAAATTTTAGAAGCACTAATTAAACGTTTAAATGAAAAATAAGAAATACCATTTATTTGAAGTGGTGGGGATAGAACTTGAGTATATGCTTGTGGAGCAGGATACTCTAAAAATAGCTCCCCGTGTGGATGAATTATTTACGCTCAAATGCGGAAGTATTACTTCTGATATAGAAAATGGAACGATTGCTTGGAGTAACGAATTGGTGGCGCATGTAATCGAAATTAAAACCAATGGTCCTTCGTCCCAATTGAAGCAATTGGCAGATGATTTTCATAAAAATATCAAAGAAATCAATGCGTTACTGCACCAAAAGAAATTGCAATTATTACCCACAGCTTCACATCCTTTTATGAATCCTTTGAAAGAAACCCTTCTCTGGAAACATAGTTATAGTGAAGTTTACGAGTTATATAACCGTATTTTCAACTGTAAAGGTCATGGTTGGTCTAATGTGCAAAGTATGCACATCAATCTTCCGTTTTATGATATGCAGGAGTTTGAACAATTGCACGCTGCCATACGTGTTTTATTGCCTATAATTCCGGCTTTAACAGCGAGTTCTCCCATTTTGGAGGGAAAGCTTACGGGTTTTCTAGATACGCGTTTGGAATATTATAAAAACAATCAAAAGAAAATTCCAGTGATGACAGGAAAAGTAATTCCAGAGCAGGTATTCTCTTTTAATGAATATAATCAAAAGATCTTTAAACCTATTCAAGAAGCGATTCAACCTTACGACACTGAAAAAGTGTTGGGTCATTTATTTTTAAATTCTCGTGGTGCCATAGCTCGATTTGATAGAAATGCCATCGAAATAAGAATTATTGATTTGCAAGAGTGTCCTAAAGCAGATTTGGCTGTGGCGGAATTGATCATAGCATGTTTAAAATTTATGATTACTGAATTAGATCTAAATCAATTAAAATCTTGGCACGAAGATGAATTATTTTCTATTTTTAATCAAGTGATTTCTGAAGGAAACCAAGTAATACTTTCAAATTCTTTTACAAGTTTGTTTGGGATGAACGCAGAGAGAGCTTCGGTTAAGCAGTTGTGGGAATTTCTATATAATAAAGTGATTTATGTATTATCCAAAGATGCTCAACAGACTATCCTATGGATTTTAAAGGAAGGTTCTCTATCTGAACGAATTTTAAAAGCCATCAATGATGATTCATCCGAAAAAAGAATTAAGGAAGTTTATCATCAATTGGGAGAATGTTTAGCAAGTAATCAATTATTTAAACCTTGAAATTAGTAATTACCTGTGAGCACGGCGGAAACAAAATTCCATCGGCTTACGCTTTTGCATTTAAGGAACATACAGATATTTTAAAATCTCATAGAGGATGGGATTTAGGTATATTAGACGTGTTCGATTTTGTTAAAGAAGAAGCAAATTTTTATAAAGCTTCACGAATATCAAGGCTTTTAATTGAAAATAATAGATCTCTACATCATAAAGATTTATTTTCGCCTTACACTAAGATCTTATCTAAGCTTCAAAAAAAACACATTATAGACCAACATTATTTATCTTATCGGATGGAGGTGGAGCAAGAAATAAAAAAATTTCTTGATCAAGGAGAAAAGGTGTTGCATTTATCTTTGCATTCTTTTACCCCCCAATTAAACGGTGAAATAAGAACTACAGATCTAAGTTTTCTTTATAATCCTAAAAGAGATGAAGAAAAGTTTTGGATACTTAAAATGAGAAAATCTTGGAAAATCCTTTCAAACTTAAAGCTTAGGTTAAATTATCCTTATTTAGGAACGGCAGATGGGTTTACCACCTATCTACGGAAACAATTTCCTGAAAGGTATAGTGGAATTGAAATAGAACTCAATCAAAGCTTGCTAAAGCAAGGTCAATTTTCTCTACTTTTGAAGCAAAATCTTAAAACTATGATACAGCAACTATAAAAATTTCTCATTAATTTCTTGGGTGATTTCCCTCACTTCTCCGGCTTGCATTTCATCAATAAAAATTTCGCCTATTCTCACGCGAACTAAGCGAAGCGTGGGAAAACCAACGGCCGCAGTCATTTTTTTTACCTGTCTAAATTTTCCTTCTTTTAAAGTAATAGATGCCCAACTTGTTGGTCCGTGGCGCTTGTCTCTTACTTTTTTTGCTCTTTCTGGTAATAATGGAGGATCAGTAAGAAGCTTAGCTTTGCAAGGCAGGGTTTGATACTTTTTGCCGTGAATGCTAATTTCTATTCCTTTTTGAAGTTCATTGATGGCTTCTTGAGTAACGATTCCGTCTACTTGCACATAATATTCCTTTTCAAACGATCTCGATAGAATGTGATGACTCATTTTACCATCTGTGGTAAGAATAAGTAATCCTTCAGAATCTTCGTCTAAACGACCTACAGACATTGTTTCTGGGGGAAAGTTATGTAATTCTCCTAATTTTTTCTTGTTTTTTCTCTTTTGCTCATTACTAATAAACTGACTTATGTATCCGTAAGGTTTATAGATTTTAAAATGTTGATGCATTATTTAAAGGCTTTATTTAAAATACTCATCACCCCACGAATAAAAGTTGCGCTAGTAATTACTTTTAAGATATGATCTGTAGGAGACTTTCCGTAACTTTTTGAGGCTTCTTTTTCTACTACTTTACGTTGTTCTTTTGCTTTCTCTTTTTGACTTTCTTCTTTGGCCAATTTTATTTTATTGGTAAGTATTTCATAAGCGCTCTCTCGGTTAACAGGGGTATTGTATTTATTAATTAAGCTAGAAGATTGCAGTGTTTCGTCAATTTCTGACGGATTAAGTATATCCATTCTGCTCATAGGTGCCCTCAGCATTGTCGCTGCTAGGGGAGTAGGGCGGCCTTTTTCATCTAAGGCGGTCACTAATGCTTCTCCAATTCCTAAAGAGGTTAAAACTTCTTCAGTTTTATAAAAATCTGATAAAGGATAATTTTGAGCGGTTAGTTTGATGGCTTTACGATCATTTGCGGTAAAAGCTCTTAACGCATGCTGAATTTTAAGTCCGAGCTGACTTAAAACTTCACTAGGAATATCGGTCGGATTTTGTGTTATAAAGTAGATTCCAACTCCTTTAGAACGAATAAGTTTTATGATGCTTTCAATTTGACTTAATAATGCTTTTGAAGCATTTTTAAAAATAAGATGCGCTTCATCGATAAACATGACCAATTCAGGAGTGTCACTATCTCCTTTTTCTGGAAAAGTAGAATAAATTTCAGCCAAAAGACTCAGCATAAAAGTGGAAAATAAAGCGGGTTTATCCTGAATATCGGTTAACCGAATAATATTAATAAATGCTTCTCCGCTTGCATTTTTTTTAAGCAAATCATTTACTTCAAAAGAGGGCTCTCCAAAAAATAGATCTGCTCCTTGTTGCTCTAAAGCTACAATTTTTCTTAAAATAGCACCTGTAGAAGCTTTAGAAACTCGGCCATATTCTTTTTCAAAAGCATCTTCCCCTTCTTCTGTAATGTAACGAACTAATTTTTTAAGATCTTCTAAATCTAATAAGGGCATTTCGTGGTCGTCACAAAACTTAAAGATAATTGCTAAGATTCCGGTTTGTGTAGGACTTAAATCTAAAATCCGCGAAAGCAAAACTGGTCCGAATTCACTTACAGTAGCTCTTAATTTGACTCCCTTTTGTTCCGAAAGAGATAAAATTTCAACAGGTGAGGCCTTAGCTTCGTATTCAAAACCAATTCTCTGATGTCTTTTAGCTAACTTTTCGGCATTAGTGGAAGCTTTTGCTAAACCACTTAAATCTCCTTTCATATCCATTAACACGACAGGAACTCCTTTTTGTGAAAGGTTCTCTGCTAATATTTGGAGCGTTTTAGTTTTTCCTGTTCCAGTAGCGCCAGCTATTAAACCATGCCTATTTAAAGTTTTTAAAGGAATTTTTACAGAAGCATTGGGATGGGGTTCGCCGTTAAGCATAGCAGCTCCTAAATAAATAAATTCTCCTTTGGTTTTATATCCTTTTTGTATATGCTGAATAAAAGAATCTTGTTGTTCCATATGTATGGTGTAAAGCGGGTTAAAAATTTCGAAGTTAAACTAAAAAAGCTCTATCCTAGGATAGAGCTTTAAATATAAAAATATATATTTTATTTACTCAACAATTAATTTCTTTACAGATTCTTGAGAACCGTTAGAAACCTTAAGAATATAAATTCCTGATTGAGGTTGATTTAAATTTATGTTTTTTGTTAATGACTCCGAAGTAGAAATGGTAGAAGTACTAATTAATCTTCCTCTTAAGTCATAAACTTTAGCTGAATATTTTTCTCCTGAAGCTTCATTAAAATTGATAGTAAAACTTCCGTTGTTAGGATTAGGATATACAGAGTAAAGCTGAGACAATTCATTAGAATCTGTTGCAAGTACATTAGTAATTCTAAAGAAACCTTCATTTACTGCGTAAAAAACATTATTTGTTCCTTTAATCTTTAACTTACAAATAGAAGAAGATTGTCCCGCTGGCATTAGTACCATAGCAGAACCGTTGTTAGTTACTCCAGAAGCAGCTAAAACATCATAATCTATTCCTGCATTGTAAGAAACATAAATGTCAACAGTAGAAGTGTTGATTCCATTTCCAGTTGTTCCTGCAACATCCCAAGTTACTTCTGTAGTCTCATATTGATCGTAGCTAAGACCAGATGTATTTTGAGAAGTCACTTTAAAAGGACCCGTATTGGCAACACTAACACTCACATCATCTCTATCACTTTGTCCACCAACTACATTGTTATCTCTTACAGTTACAGCAAATTCGTAATCTCTGGCCACATTACCAATTACTTCCCATGTTGGGGTTAAAATGCCGTTATTAACGCTTGAAGCATTAGGAAAAGAACGTGTTGGAGATTCCATTGGACTCAAGGATCTAAAAGCAGCACCTTGAGTAGAAGTTGTAGTAGGTGGAGCTGGTGCAAGTTCATTGTCTATCTGTTCCCAGCAATAGGTTAAATTGTCTCCATCTGCATCCGTAGCCTGAGCCGTTAATTCGAAAGCAGTTCCGTAAGGAATTGTGTAATCTGGTGTTGAAGTTATACTAGGGGCATTATTTGCAATGTTTATTTCTTGAGCGCAATTGCTACCACTTAATAAAGTTACATTAGTATAGATATTATTAATACTTACCGCATGAAAATGAGGGTCACTAGAAAACTGTACATTTTCTCCAGCACATAAGCCTGCGTAAGCCATAATTGTAGATCCACTTCCTGGCTCTACAGCTGTAGCATTAGTTCTATTTGGTCCGCAAGAATTAGTATCAGAATTAAAAGTATGGGTAGCTGAAAATTGGTGTCCAACCTCGTGAGCTACAAAATCAACGGCATAAGCATCTCCAATTGGTGCAGTAATACCAGTTACTCCTCTTGCTTTTCCTTGATTACTACATACAGAGAATAATTGAGCTAAACCGCCAGCTCCAGTACTAAACGTATGACCAATATCATAATTAGCAGTACCTACAAATCCATCAATCACAGTTTGACTCTGGTTAATTAAAACCTGTGTATTGTTATTGTCAAATGGGTCAGTAGTGCCGTCTAAGTAAATAATGTTTTCATTATCTACCAAAGTAAAAGTTACAGCTGCGTCTCTTTCATAGATTACATTTAATCTATCCACAACCGCAACAATGGCTGCTACTACCGCTTGTTTTTTTACAGCATCTGAGCTACCACCATTTCCTGTTTGGCCAACGTGATACGAAGAATACTCTCCCGTAGCTGCAACAGCCAATCTGTAACTTCTTAATTTAGAATCATTCACATCTGCCAGGTTAGAAGTGTTGTTGTTTGATGCATTCGCTTCTTCCTCTGCTTGTTCATCAAATAAACAAGTGAAATCTAAGTTATTAACAGTATTTTTTCTAAAAAACACTTGATATTCCTTTCCAGTAGAAGTATAAGGATTAATATATAGGTAGCCATTCGCAGTAGAAACGGAAGCAAACATACCTTCAGCTGTTAAGGTAATTCTTATACTACTTTTTTTATCTTTAGAAGTACCAACATATGAAGAAATAGCGGGATATTTAGTAGCCATTTCATCGCTCATGGTTTGAGCCTTATACATCGTAAAACTTTGATAATTAGAGTTTCCTACAGGAAAAGTTAATTCTAGATCACTAGTAATTCCTTGAAATCTAAAGGGAGCTTGTAAAATCTCATTCTTAAAAGTAGCTAAATTTAAGTTGTACACTTCAAATTTATTTATACTCGTAACACTTTCTCTAATATCATTTTGGTTCACTTCATTCACATCACTTTCTGTCCAAAAATTTCTGTTTTGAGCAAATACGAAAGTGGGTAAAGCTATCATAATCAATAGCAAATTTGTAATTTTTTTGTTTTTCATAATTTCATTTTAAAATATAGCCATAAATATACGGCTCAAATCTCATTATCTAAAGTATTTAGTAGATTTTTTATGCTAAATTAAAGAATCATTGTCTTTGATTTCCTATTTTTACCTAACTAAAAAAATAAAAAAAATTATGAGAAAGTTTACATTTCTATTGGTTTGTATTTTATTTGCAGGTGTTTCATCTGCGCAAATTCAAACGCCGCAACCTAGTCCAAGCGCTAAAATGGAGCAAATGGTGGGTCTAACAAACATTGAATTGGAATACTCTAGACCTTCTATGAGAGGGAGAGAAGTTTTTGGAAATTTGGTTCCTTACGATAAAATGTGGAGAACTGGAGCAAATACCAATACAACAATCTCTTTTAGTGATGATGTAAAGATAGGAGGAGAAAAACTTCCTGCTGGAACTTACGCAATCTTTACAGTGCCACACAAAAATAATTGGGATGTTATTTTTTATTCAGATTCAAATAATTGGGGGCTTCCAGAAAAGTGGAATGAGAGTAAAGTAGCTTTAAAAGCTAGTGCTGAGTCTCAAAAAATGCCGATGGAAATGGAAACATTTACTATGGTTATTGATGATTTAACGAACAACTCTGCCGTGATTAGCTTTCTATGGGGAGATACAGCTGCCTCTTTTACGGTAGATGTTCCTACAAAAGATAAAACTATGGCTAATATTGAAAAGGCTCTTAATGGACCTACCGCAAGTGATTATTATGCTTCTGCAGTATATTATTACGAAGAAGGAAAAGACATCAAACAAGCTTTAGAGTGGATCAATAAGTCAGTGGATATGCAGAAAAACACTCCTTATTATATGTTAAGAAAAAAATCTTTAATTGAAGCTAAAGCAGGAAAGAAAAAAGAAGCGATTGCTACAGCTAAAGAATCATTAGCTGGTGCTAAAAAAGCTGGAAATAAGGATTATGTAAAAATGAATGAAGATTCATTAAAAGAGTGGGGAGCTAAATAAATCTTAGTTCAAAATATAATTATTAAATAAGGAAGTAATTTTTTACTTCCTTATTTTTTTGTTCCTAATTGAAGGATTGTCGCGATTCCCATCACTAGAGCGCAACCAAATAAGTTAAGCCATAAATACGGCATCCAATCATTCCACCAACCTATCACCACAATAATTTGGGTAATAATGGCCGCAATAAAGGTAGCATTGCTTTTTACATATTTTATAAAAAACGCCAATAAAAAAATACCCAAAACATTTCCGTAAAAAATAGAACCTATAATATTTACGAGCTGAATTAAGTTATCAAATAGATTGGCCGTACACGCAATTATAATGGCGATTATTCCCCATACAAGAGTAAAAACCCTTGAAGCATTTAAGTAGTGCTGATCAGATTTTTCTGATTTTACGTTTCTTTTATACAAGTCTATCACGGTAGTGGAAGCCAATGAATTTAACTCTGAAGCAGTAGAAGACATTGCTGCCGATAATATCACGGCTAATAACAATCCAATTAGCCCAATCGGTAAGTGATTTAGGATAAAATGAATAAAGACATAATCTTTATCGTTGGTTTGTATGGTTTCATCTGCTTGTTTAATTAAAGCACTTGCTTCTTCACGTAATACTGATTCTTCTTGTTGAAGCTGATTTAATTCCGCTTTAGCGATATTAACCTCTGCAGGATTAGACAATTTCACAAATGCGGTAGATTTTTCTGCTTTTTTTAGCTGAAGCCGATTTAACTCCTCCTGCAATTCACGATATTCGTTTTGATAAGACGAATTCTCGATCACTTGCGTGGAAACTGGATTAAAATTTAAGGGTGAGGGATTGTATTGATAAAAAACAAAAACCATAATCCCTACCAATAAAATAAAAAATTGCATAGGTACTTTTAACAAGCCATTGAAAATAAGACCCATCTGGCTCTGCTTTAAACTTTTAGCCGAAAGATAACGTTGCACTTGGCTTTGATCGGTTCCAAAATAAGAGAGTGCAAGAAAGGTTCCGCCAATAAGTCCGCTCCAAATGGTATACCGATTTTCAAAATCAAAAGAGAAATCTAAAATTTCCATTCTTCCGTTAGCTCCAGCAATATCAAGGGCTTTGGTAAAAGTAATTTCTTCAGGTAAATATTTTAGGATCAAGAAAAATGCGATAAACATTCCGGTAAAAATAATCGCCATTTGTTGCTTTTGCGTGACGCTAACGGCTTTTGTTCCGCCAGAGACGGTGTAGATGATCACTAAAATTCCGATAAGGATATTGAGCGTAAATAAATCCCATCCCAAAACTGCTGAAAGTACGATGGAAGGTGCAAAAATGGTAATCCCAGCTGCTAACCCTCGCTGCACTAGAAACAACAATGCGGTAAGCGTTCTGGTTTTTAAATCGAAACGAGATTCTAAATATTCGTAAGCGGTATATACTTTTAAACGATGGTAAATAGGAATAAAAACCATGCAAATGACAATCATCGCAATAGGAACTCCTATATAAAATTGCACAAAACCCATCCCGCTATGAAAAGCTTGTCCTGGTGTAGATAAAAAGGTAATCGCACTGGCTTGAGTTGCCATAACCGATAAGCCAATGGTCCACCAACGAGCTTCGTTGCCACCTTTTAAATAGTCGTTTACATTTTTGCTTCCGCGGGAATGATAATAACCATAAATGACAATAAAAGCCAAGGTTGAAAATAGGATAATGAGATCAATGTAATGCATGGCGGCTTATTGAAAGAATTTCATAAGGATATAAAAAAACAGAATATATATTACATTCATTACTAACAGTAAAGTGTAGCTTTTCTTCCAACTATATTTTTCGGGCTTTTCCATTATTTTCCTAATGAGATTAAGTTGGCAAACAAACGGTAAGAACCTGAAACTCCAGCAGGAAATTCTCTAAAGAAGCTCAATCCAGTATAGATGTAATTTCCTTTTCCATAAGAAGCTACTAATAAACTGCCGTCCATCCAAGATTCTCCTTTTTCTTTTAAGGAAAGAATAGGAGTAAAGTGTTCTTTATCCCATTCTCCTGGAAAATACAAACCGCGTTCTTGCACCCAATTTTCAAAATCTTTACTAGTAATTTTGTTGGGTGAGTTAAGGACGGGATGTTTTTTTGCCAAAAATTTCACATCAGAAAATTCATCGGTTACGCGATCTCTAGAAAGCTGAAGTGAATATGGCGTCAAATCTTGCGTAACTAAACCTCTATTGGTGTTGTATTGCACAATCATATTTCCGCCTTGTTTTACATAAGCAAACAAAATCTCTTGTTTATAAGCCAACTCATTTACGGTATTGTAAGCTCTAATTCCCATAACAACAGCATCAAAAGCTTTTAATTTTTCTAAAGAAATTTGACTAGGCGTTAAAACACTTACTTGGTAACCAATTTCACGAAGACTTTCTGGAACTACGTCTCCCGCGCCTTCAATATACGCTATTTTATCTCCTTTCTTTTTGATGTCTAAAGCGATAAGCTTGGCATTTGCAGGCTCTAACAAAATTTGCTTGGGAATATGCTCGTAATCTATTTCTACTACATTCTGTTGGTAGGTTTTACCTGAAATGATAAAACTAGCTATTAACTCATCCTCGGTTCCTTCATTGGGCGGTGTAATGTTTGCATAAATGATTTTTTCCTCTCCTTTTTTGCTGAATTGTATCTCTTCATTTGAATATTCTATCTTCCAGTGATTAGGAGCATCTAATTTTAGTCGGCCTGAAATTTTATCAGAAAAAGTCTTAATATGTATAGGTAACACTTTAGTTTTTTCGTTTCCAAAAATTAAGATAGGTTTTTCTATGCTTACTGAAATGGTTGGAACCACTTGAAAAGGCTCATAAACCTCTCCTTCTACAGGATCATTGTATTTATAAACCAATTCTTTCTCGAAAGTAAGCGTTTCTCCTTCTATTTCTATGCTAAAATTAGCGATTAGCGTAGGAGGGGTTTCGGGTAAACCGATTACATCTTTATTCTCTACTTCATACATTCCTATTCCACTAGGTTTTTTTAACCAATATGGATTAGTGTATGGCGTATTCGCCGGAAGCGTAAATTCTTCTTTGAAAGCAACTTTTTGATTCGGATTTAAACTAGTGTTTAATTTTTTACTGAAGTTAGAATTACTGATCGCAATTTCTTTCAGCACAGAGTTACCTAGGCGTTGTGTAGCTTCAATTTGTAAGAAAAGGGTTTCTCCTGGAGTTGTTAATGCAGTTTCGGTAACGGCTTCTAAATATAAACCAGAACAAGCAGCAATGAGATTTTTAGTTTCCTGAAGCTTGATGTCTCTCCAATGTTTATTTTCTATTTTCTCAATTAGTCGGTAGACCTTTACCAAGTCTTTCACGCTTTTTGAAGGAGTTTTAAAATCGTATTCCGTTTTAATTTTAGCAATTAAAACACCTATTTCTTTTCCTCCTTTTACGCGAGTCCAAGTGGTGTTGATGCCTTCAAAAACAGAATTTCCTTCTATGGGATTTCCTTCAATTAACTCAATATATTCTAATTGTTCACCTCGTACGGGTGTATTTCCAAAACCTTGTGATTTATGCTGACTTCTACTGTGTGATGCGATTTCGCTATTAGAAATTCCTATAAGCGGATTGTAAACTCCGGCGTCTATGGCTAGCATCTTGCTTTTATCGGCGGAATCAAACTTCTCTTGGCTTCCGTAAAACCACCAAGAAGTATTAAAGAATAAACGTTGCGGCTGCCAAGTACCAAGTGTTTTTGCTTCCGCGGAAGCGTAATTTTTATCTGCCGCTTTTGCAAAGGCTTCTAAACTTAATCTCGCTGATGCCGTATGATGACCGTGCGTATTACCTTCAGTGCGATGATCAAAACGGTTAATAATTACATCGGGTTGAAATTTACGAATGCTTTTTACCACGTCGTTTAAGACCTTTTCTTTATTCCAAATGGCTAAGGTTTCTTGTGGGGTTTTAGAATACCCAAAATCATTGGCGCGGGTAAAAAATTGTTTTCCGCCATCAATTCTTCTGGCTGCCAATAATTCTTGTGTACGTATAAGACCTAATTTTTCTCGTAATTCTGAACCTATAAGATTTTGACCACCATCGCCACGCGTAAGCGATAAATAAGCAGTATTTGCGTGAATTTGATTAGAAAAATAGGATATAAGCTTGGTATTTTCATCATCTGGATGAGCGGCGATATATAAAACAGAGCCTAAAAAATCTAACTTTTCTAGTTGCTGATATATTTCAGAACTGTTGAGTTGAGGCGGCTTCTGACCGTAAAAGGTGAAATTACTTAGTAAAATGAGGAATACGAAAGCGTACTTTTTCATTGACATTGAATTTGGGTGCTGCCAAATATAACAACTTTCAAAGCATCCAAAAGTTAATCTTATAAAGAATCTGAGCCATCGTCTACAAAAGCATCTTTCTTCACCAAAGAGATGGCTTTTTGCAAGACCAAATTATTAGGGTAAGTCACCAATTCGCCATTTGGAATTCTTAAATATACATGAAAAGCTTTAATGTCTTCAATAATGCCTTCTAGAGGTATATCTGCATCGTGAATTTTAATTTTATCTCCTATCTTATAAGGAAAAGAGAAGAACATAATTACACCAGAGGTAATGTTGCTCAAAATAGACCAAACAGCAAACAAACCAATTCCAATTACTGCAAATACCGATGAAAAAACAAGCGCTAAATCTTCGGCTTTCACGCCCCAAACAATCATAAGTAAAAAGACGGCGATAAAGATCATTAAAATATTAATGTACTTCACCATTAATCTTACACGTGCTAAATTAATGCCTTGTCTTTTCCCTACTTTATTTGCGGTGGTAGTTAAAATTAGACGCAGCAATAGTAAGCCAATAAGTACGGCGGCGCTGATAATAAAATCTGAAGAATGCGGTAAAAAATAGATATGCATAAATATTCATAATTGATGTGCAAAATTACGTAATTCAATTACAATACAATGGCTTTGTAGTTTCTAAATGACGATAAAATTAGGTTAAAACTTCATAAGATTTTCATACAATAAATGTGTAGGCATTCCCATAACGGTATAAAAAGAACCTTCAATTTTTTTAATGCCTATTTGTCCAATCCATTCTTGAATTCCGTAGGCGCCAGCTTTATCATAAGGTTGATAGTAATCTAAATAATAATCTATTTCAAACTTCGATAATTTGTTAAAGTGAACTAGGGTAATATCTTTAAATTCAAATAATTTATCTTTCGATTTTAAGCAAACCGAAGAAATTACTTGATGCTCTTTTCCTGATAGTCTAGAAAGCATCTCAAATGCTTCCTCACGATCTTTTGGTTTTCCTAAAATTTTATTTTCGAGACAAACAATCGTATCTCCTGTGATGAGAATATCATTTTCTCCCAGGTCTTTTTTAAAGGGCTCTGCTTTTAGGTTTGCCAAATATATAGCAACTTCTGGCGGAGTTAAATGGCTGGGATAGGTTTCAATCACTTTTCTAATTTCTACGGAAAAAGAAAGTCCTAGTTCTTCTAAGATTTGTTTTCTTCGTGGCGATCCTGAAGCGAGAATAATATTCTTGTCTTTGAGTCGATTTTTTAAAGGGTTTACTTCCATAACAAAGGGTATAAGGCAATAGATATGATTCCCAAAAGTAAAATGAGTTTTAATATTCCGCTCAAATTACTAAATTCTTTTTTATTTTTTGCAGAAATAATTTTAGACATAAACCAAACGAGTGGTATTAAAATGAAAACAAAAGCATAGATCATCGCATATGTGTTTTGATATAGATATGCGTAGATATAATATAAAATGGCAAAAAGCGGAATGAGGCTAAATCCAAAAATCAATTTATTAGTTCTTTCTTTTCCCAAAGCGATAGGTAGCGTGTTCACTTCAGCTTTATGATCGCCTTGAATGTCTTCTTGATCTTTTACCATTTCTCTTAACCAGTTGATTAAGAAAGCAAAAATGGCGTAATCTACTAAAATGGACACAAACGTTCTTTGCGTCTCTTGATTTTGTGGTGTAATCGCAGGAAGTAAATCAAATAATCCTGGAAGAATAATTACCAAAGCCACAAGAGCGCTTATGAGAAGATTACCCACCACCAAATATGATTTAAAGGAAGTCGCATATAGGTATAAAATTCCCGAAACCATAATAAAGATTCCGCTAAAGATAGGTTTACCAATCATATTAGAAAGATAAAACCCGAGTAAGACGCCAATTACATTAAATATTAAAAATAAATTATAAGCGGTCTTTTCTGAAATGTGCTTACCAAGAATTACTTTATGCGGTTTATTAATTTCATCGGCTTCCACATCGTGAATATCGTTAATAATATTTCCAGCGGCAGCCAAACAAACCGTCGCTAAAATCAGCAAAGAAAAACCAAATCCGTTTAAGGTAATTTCAACTGGAAAAGGCTCAAAAAAGCAATATTTAATCACCAGTTGGGTGAGGGCAATCATTAATAAATTGGGAAGACGAATCAGTTGTAAATACTTCTTCATAATTAATCGTTAAGCCATTTTCCTTGTACTTTTAATACTTGCTCTATAAGATCGCGCGCACAAGCTTTTCCGCCGTTTTTGTGAGAGATGTATTTAGAAATCGCTTTCACTTCTGGAACGGCATCTTGAGGACACGTAGGTAAACCAATTAATCGCATAGGGTAGAGATCTGGAATATCATCGCCCATATAAGCTACATTTTCAGCTATGATGCCTTGAGATTTAAAAAGCTTCTCTAAGCAAGCTACTTTATCTTCTATTCCTAAATGGATTTCGGTAATTCCTAATCCGTTTAAGCGTTTTCTTACCGCTTCATTTTTTCCTCCAGAAATAATACACACCGTAAAACCGCTTTTTACCGCTTTTTTTAGGGCATAACCGTCCTTAATATTCATACTGCGTAAAAGTTCTCCTTCGGCAGAAACGTGTACGGTACCATCTGTGAGTACACCGTCTACATCAAAAACAAAGGTAGTAATGTCGTTAAGAATTTCTTTATAATTTCGTTCCATAAGTAGCTTGTATCGATTGGGTGAGCAATGTATAAATTTCTTTATATTTTTCATCGGTTAAGCGTTCTAAATGCGTCGCGATGCTTTTTTGATCGTTTCTAACAGCCGGACCTGTTTGTACGGCTTTGGGCGAGTGAAGACTTGCTTTTCTTGCCGTTTCTAAAATTAATGCGTGTAAAATCTCAAAAGGCACCTCATTTTTTTCGCATAAAGATTCTCCTATATGATACAGATGGTTCACAAAATTACATACAAATACGGCAGAAAGATGTAAAGATTTTCGCTGCTCACTAGAGATGGAAAACACTTTAGGGGAAATGCTCAAAGCTAATTTTTCTAGTAGCGTATAAATTTCCTTATCGGAAGCTTCCAAGCAGAGCGGAATATGTTTAAAATCTACCGGTGTATCTTTTGAAAAGGTTTGCAACGGATAAAAAACACCATTCTTTTTTGCCGATTGAGAAAGTGGAATACTTCCTGAAGTATGTGCAATAATTGCATCACGATGCTTCAGTTTTTGAATAATTTCTTCCACAGCATCGTCTTTCACGGCAAGTATAAAAATATCTACTTTTTTTAGGTCTTCTAAACGACTACAAGTAGAAACCTTATCTTTAAAAGCAAGTAAGTTTGTAGGATTTCTACCATAGATTTGAACTAACTGAACTTCAGTGCTTTCCGCGAAAGCGCGATAAAGATGCGTAGCCACATTTCCCGAGCCAAGAATAGAAACTGTAATCATATAAATTCACTTTAAAAATACGTTGGTTAACTTTAACGAATAACTCCATATTTTACCGCTAAAATAAGAAGTATATCCCACAAAAATGGTAAATTTGCAGCGTTTATAAAAATGCATTTTTATGTTTCAGAAGAAGGTTGCCCAAATTCTTTTCTCTACCCGAACCATGTCAATTTTGTTTATCTCTTTTGCAGTGGCGATGGCTATCGGAACTTTTGTTGAAAACTCATATAGTACCGCTACTGCCAGAGCTTGGATTTATAATGCTTGGTGGTTTGAAGCTATTATGATTGTATTCGCGCTTAACTTTCTAGGAAATATTAAAAGATACCGTTTGTTGCGAAGAGAGAAACTCAATACCTTAATTTTTCACTTATCATTTTTGCTAATTTTAGTGGGTGCAGGTGTGACGAGATACATTGGTTATGAAGGGATTATGCCTATTCGGGAAGGAGAGACAACTAACGTAATGCTTTCAGAAAAGACATATCTTTCTGTTATGATGGATGGAGAAGTAGACGGCGAACCCTTAAGAAGAGCCCAAGACTTAAGATTAAATCTTGCTCCTAAAATTGATAATAATAAAATCATAACCACCGATTTTAAAGGGCAAGAAGTACAATTTGAGGTGGTTAAATTTATTCCGGCAGCAGAAGAAGGATTGGTAGAGACAGAGGATGGTAAAAAATACTTGAAGATTGTAGAAGCTGGCGGTGGAAACAGACACGATCATTATTTAGAAGAAAATGAAGTTACCTCTATTCATAATATTTTATTTGCATTCAATAAACCTACAGAAGGAGCCATCAACATTAATATAAGCGAGGAAGGAAGTACCATTTCTTCTCCGTTTGCAGGTGATTATATGCGTATGTCAGATCAAAAGAAAGGCGTTGTGGTGGCAGATTCGGTTCAGCCGCTAATGATGCGTTCGCTATATAACATGGCAGAAATGCAATTTGTATTGCCTGATGCTCCTATAAAAGGAAAATATGATTTAGTTGCTTCTGATCCTAAAGAAGATGGGCAGGCAGATGGCGTTGTATTAAATATTACAAGCAATGGAGAAACGCAGCAAGTAAAAATGTTGGGAGCAAAAGGATATGTAAATGATTATAAGCAAGTAAATGTAGGTGGTTTAGAAGTTTTTGCCCGTTATGGAAGTAAGGAATACGAACTGCCATTCTCAATTAAATTGAATGATTTTATAGCCGAAAAATATCCTGGAACCGAGAACAATCCTATGCCTAGTTATTCTTCCTTTAAAAGTAAAGTAGATCTTATTGATGGTGAAGACGTAACTAAGCATGAAATTTTTATGAATAACGTTTTAGATCATAAAGGCTATCGCTTTTTTCAAGCCTCTTTTGATACCGATGAGAAGGGAACTGTACTCTCTGTAAATCATGATTGGTGGGGAACCTGGATTACCTATATAGGATATTTCTTATTGTATTTAGGAATGATGATCTTACTATTTGAAAGAGGTTCTCGTTTTGGAGAATTAGAAAGAAAATTAACTAAGATTAAAGCAAAGAAAGCGAGTTTAGGTGTTATTGCTGCTGTATTGCTAAGTGTTTCTGGGTTTGCCCAAGACACTAATCATCAAGAGGACGAAGATGCGGCTCATGAGCATAGCACTTCCATGATTACTCCAAAATCAAAGATGGACTCTGTAGTTATGGCTACAGCAGTAAGTAAAGAACACGCTTCCAAATTTGGGAGATTAGTTATTCAGGATGCTGGCGGTAGAATGAAACCTGCCAATACCTACTCGTCAGAATTAATGCGAAAGCTGAGTAAAAGCGATCATTATGAAGGTTTAAATAGTGACCAAGTGTTGGTTTCTATGACCCAAAATCCTACCTTATGGTATAATGTGCCTTTAATTTATGTGAAAGCAAAAAATGATAGTTTGCACCATGTTATTGGGGTAGAAAAGGGTTTAAAACATATTCCATTAGCTCAATTCTTCGATGAGCGCGGAGTATATAAATTATCGCCGTTTTTGGAAGAGGCGTATAGAGCGAAAGTTAAAAATCAATTTCAAAAAGATTTTATCTCAGCAGACGAAAAAGTGAATTTATTATACAATGCCTTGGAAGGTAAAATCCTAAAAATTTTCCCCATTCCTGATGCAGAAAATAATAAGTGGGTTTCTTATCCTGAAGCTATGAAATCTGAAGGTCAGTTTGAAGGAGTTGATTCTTTGTATACTCGAAATGTGCTCCCACTTTATATGCAAACTTTAAGAACCGCAAGAAGTACTGGGGATTATAGTAAATCCAATGAGGTATTGAGCAGTATTGAAGGCTTTCAGAAAAAATACGGAGCAGAAGTAATGCCTTCACAAGAAAAGATTGATACCGAGATTCTCTACAATAAATTTGACGTGTTTAAAAACCTGTTTTGGCAATATATGGTGGTTGGATTGCTGATGTTTGTGGTGGTTATCATTCAAATTTTTAAAAACTCTAAGAACATAAGAAGGAGTATCAAATTCTTTCAAATTCTTATCTTTATACTGTTTCTAGTCCATACGGCTGGCTTAATAGCACGTTGGTATATTTCTGGTCACGCTCCCTGGAGTGATGCGTATGAAAGTATGATTTATGTAGCTTGGGCAACGATGTTCTTTGGATTGGCTTTTGGTAGAAAAAGTGATTTAACTACGGCATCTACGGCATTTGTGACGTCGATGATTCTTATGATTGCGCATTGGAACTGGATGGATCCTTCAATTGCAAACCTAGTTCCTGTATTAGATTCTTACTGGTTAATGATTCACGTAGCCGTGATTGTTGCTAGTTACGGTCCGTTTACTTTAGGAATGATTTTAGGTTTGGTGTCACTGCTTCTTATGATTCTTACTACAGAAAAGAACAAGAAAAAGATGAATATTAATATTCAAGAGTTAACCATTATTACAGAACTTTGTTTAACTGTAGGCTTGGTCTTATTAACGATTGGAAATTTCTTAGGCGGCCAATGGGCTAATGAAAGCTGGGGTAGGTATTGGGGCTGGGATCCTAAAGAAACTTGGGCATTAATTAGTATTATGGTGTATGCCTTTGTAATTCATATGCGTTTAGTGCCAGGATTACGCGGAAGATTTGCTTTTAACTGGGCAGCAATTCTTGCTTTTGGTTCTATCTTAATGACATACTTTGGAGTTAATTTTTACCTTACTGGATTGCATTCTTATGCGAGTGGAGATCAAATTATTAGTTACCAATTTATCTTTATCGCTTTTGGAGCTTGGGCCCTTATAGGAGCCGTAGCTTACAGAAAATACAAACGTTTTTATAAGAAATAATTCTGGTGATTTAATTTTGGAAATAAGAGTTAAAAAAGCTAAGTTCCTTATGACTTAGCTTTTTTGCTTTGTTAGAAATAATAGAATTATTAAACATTAAATTCAAGAAATGAAAACGAATAAAAAGACTCATTGGGAAAATGTTTACGAAACTAAGAACCCTAATCAGGTAAGTTGGACACAAGAAGTCCCTAAAACTAGTTTCGACCTTATACATTCGTTTAAAGTAAGTAAGAAAGCAAAAATTATAGATGTAGGCGGCGGTGATAGTAATTTGGTAGACCATTTATTAGAAGAGGGCTATGAGAATATTAGCGTTCTAGATATTTCGGCTAAAGCTTTGGAAAAAGCAAAAGCTAGATTGGGTGCTAAAGCCGAAAAAGTAACTTGGGTGGTAAGTGATGTCGTAGATTTTAAGCCCGAAACCACCTATGATATTTGGCACGATAGAGCTGCGTTTCACTTTTTAACTACTCAAGAACAAATTGCACAGTACGTAGAAAACACTTCAAAAAATGTTACTGGTTACTTGGCTATAGGAACTTTTTCTAAAAACGGTCCTTTAAAATGTAGCGGACTTGAGATTAAACAATATTCCGAAGAAGAGCTGAAAGACAAATTTAAAAATAACTTTACTCCATTAAATTGTTTTACGGAAGACCACCTCACTCCGTTTGATACTAAGCAAAATTTCTTGTTTTGTAGTTTTAAGAAAGTGAATTAAAAATTTAGTCTTATGTCTAAAATCTAGAAGCTTTCAAACTTGGTTTGAAAAGCGGTGTAACTATCTAATTTTATGACTTAATTCCAATTATTATATGGGGTTAACACCGTTTGGACGCTAGAGTCTTGAAGCATTTTTCTTAGCGTTTTGTAACTTTTTAAAATCTTAACGGAATACGTACTGTGCATGACCCAAAAGTTCTTTTTTTTCTTCGGAAAATATTTTGAAATTACAGCGTAATCCGTAAAATCTGAGGAGATCTCTAAATCTTTCTGCTTTTGAAGCTGCGCTTTTATCTCTTGAATACTTTTAGCTAATTCCTCTTCCGTTTTTTGATGTAGATTGATGGGGAGGTAATAACTGGTGCGATAGCCTTTTTTTTGAAAAATATTTAAAAGTTCTGCTTGGGAAGATTCAATAATAACCTGACTTGGATTGATTTCCGCGGAAGCGATACCTTTTTCAATGCGATTAAACACCGCCTGTTGATTTGTTGGCGTCAAATTTTTAAGATCTAACCACATTCCTAGTTTTTTGTTGCTCACATGATTTACATATTCTTTAAAAGACAAGCCGGTAGATGGGGCAGGAGGATGATTCACCTCAAGCCAATCACCCTCTTTTTGATATACTAAATCCAGTTCGATACCTTTAAAACGGGATTGGCTGTTTTCTAGTTTTTTAAGATCGTTTGCACGATGAGCCCAAACTTTGTCGTAGTAGCCGTAAAACTCTATGCGCTTGCTGCTATAACGATACGCAATCGCCAAAATCAAGAACACGGCAAGTATAGCAATAAAAATCATCTTAGTCTTTTTGCGCATCATAATCTATTTTACCCTTAATTAGCCTTGGTTTTTCAACGTAGGTAGAATAATAAATGCTTTTAGTTTTATCTAAAGCATGAAAAGAAATCTGACTCAAATCCGCGAAAGCGTGAATAAATTCATCCATTAAATACTTTCTATTTTCAATTTTAGCAACCTCTACACTTAATTTTAATTGCTCCTTAAATTGCGGAGAAACCCAGGTGATATAAGGAATTTCGAACATGCCGTTGGTGCCAATATCTTCGCTGTGTCCCGCATTATCATAATCATCAAAGACATCATCTCCGTGATCTGAAAAATACAACATATATGAGGAAGTCTGCTGTGCTTTTAACTGTTCTAAGAGTTCGTTGATAATATAATCGTTGTAGCGAACAGAATTATCATATTCATTAATAAATCGATACGCTCTCTCGTGTTGAAACTTCGTTTTTGGAGTGTCATTAAAATGCTCGTAGGTATTGGGATAGCGTTCTTTATACCCCAAATGTGTCCCCGAAAGATGCAAAAAAAATCATTTTGTAAGTCGCAGAATCTTGTAAAGCCTCGTTGAATGCAGGTAATAAAACCTCGTCGTAACTTTTTCGGTTATAATTATCAGTGTTTAAAAACTTCTTTTCATTCGCGGCATTACCAATCAAAGTAGGCACAGATTCGTTGATGCCCACAGGCCGCTGATTAGAAAGCCAAAAAGTCTTGTATCCCGCTTGGTTAGCCAGTTGAATTATAGAAGCGTTTTCTTTTTTTCTTTTGTTTTCAAAAGAATTTAAGGTGAGAATTTTATTTAAAGCGGTGACGGTATGCACGTGCGGCGTGATCACATCTTTAGAAATCCATAATTCTATTTGTTTCGCTAAGAGCGGATTTGTATTTCGGTAATATCCATATAGCGACATATGATTTCTATTGGTAGATTCTCCTATAATTACCACTCCTATTTTAGGAGCATTAGCATTTTTTTTCACTTCCTTTAAATAAGGAGAACTAGGTTGAGCCAGTGTTTTTTTAATCAGTTTTTTGGTGGCTTTATAGTCTGCGTAGGAAGTTTTGGTGGTGTAGAGAATATTAAATTCAGAAAACTTCCAATGTATGAGGTATGCTGAAACTACCGCGAGACCAAGTAATCCCATTTTTATAATTATTCGCAATGAAGGTTTTAAGTCAAGCTGGAATATCATCTTTCTCTTAAAAAGCGTGTATGCGTAGCCCAAAAGATAAAGTATAAAAATCCCCGCCAAGAATAAAAAAGTACTGCTAATATAGACTTCTAGAAACTCTGAAGTTTCTTGAGCATTGGTTTCAAAAATGACAAATAGGGCAGAGGCGCTCAGTTTTACCTGATAAATATGATAAAAGTTAAGCTTTATCAATAAAAGAAAACTCAGTATAAAACCAATAATCCAAGAGATAATAGCTTTTAGCTTTACGGAAGAAATTAAAAAGCAAAGCGCATAAAAGAATGCGGTGAGCAGGGTGAAATTACAGACTTCCCGAATAAAATCTGCTTGTTGGGGAATTAAAAAAATTCCGCTAAGGCATAACACCAATAGCGGAATTGATAATAAAATACTATGTGCAAGATTGTTTTTTGTAAACATAAATTTGTCAGCGTATTCTACCAATCAAGTTGTTAGATATTTAGCTCAAAAACTGATTTAGCATTCATCACAAATTTAGAAGAAATCTGCAAACCCCGACTTATTAAATTTAGTTTATATCACCCACCATATCTTCTGGTTTCACCCAAGCATCAAACTCTTCCGCAGTAGTGTAACCTAAATTCACGGCTTCTTCTCTTAAAGTAGTTCCGTTTTTATGCGCTGTATTTGCAATTTCAGCAGCTTTATAATATCCAATTTTGGTATTTAAAGCAGTTACCAACATCAAACTGTTTTGCAACAACTCATCAATACGTTCTTGGTTAGGCTCAATACCTGCGGCACAATGCTCTTCAAAAGAGACACAAGAATCTCCAATAAGCTCGGCGCTTTGCAGTAAGTTGGCGGCCATGACAGGTTTAAAAACGTTCAGTTCAAACTGCCCTTGCATCCCGCCAACGCTAATCGCCACATCATTCCCCATCACTTGCGCACAAACCATGGTTAAAGCTTCACATTGGGTTGGGTTCACTTTTCCTGGCATAATAGAAGAACCAGGCTCGTTTGCAGGAATGTTGATTTCTCCAATTCCGCTTCGAGGTCCAGACGCTAACATTCTAATATCATTACCTATTTTATTTAAGGCAACAGCGAGTTGCTTCAATGCGCCGTGACTTTCTACCAAAGCATCGTGCGCTGCCAAGGCTTCAAATTTATTTTTAGCTGAAGTAAAAGGAAGTTCCGTAAATTTTGCGATATGCTTTGCCACATTTACAGCGTAATCTTTAGGCGTGTTTAATCCCGTACCTACCGCAGTTCCTCCTAGAGCTAATTCTCCCAAATGCGGAAGTGTTGCTTCCAAGGCTTTTAAACCGTGATCCAATTGAGAAGCATAACCTCCAAATTCTTGACCCAAAGTTAGGGGCGTAGCATCCATAAAATGCGTCCGACCTATTTTTACGATTTTTTTAAATTCTTCTGCTTTTTTCTGAAGGGTATCTCTTAACTGCTTTACTCCAGGAATCGTTACTTCCACGATTTTCTTATAGGTAGCGATATGCATTCCTGTGGGAAAAGTATCGTTAGAAGACTGAGATTTATTTACATCATCATTTGGTTGAAGCGTTTTATCGCCTTCGCCAATGGTTTTTCCTGCCAATTGATGTGCGCGATTTGCGATTACCTCATTCACGTTCATATTACTTTGCGTCCCTGATCCAGTTTGCCAAATCACCAATGGAAATTGGTCATCATGCTTGCCTTCTAAAATTTCGTCGCAAACCTTTGCGATAAGATCTCTTTTTTCTTTAGGAAGAACTCCTGCTGCTTCGTTGGTGTAGGCCGCAGCTTTTTTCAAATAAGCGAATCCGTAAACGATTTCTAAAGGCATAGAAGCCGCGGGACCTATTTTAAAGTTATTTCTAGAACGCTCGGTTTGCGCTCCCCAAAGTTTATCGGCAGGTACTTTTACCTCGCCCATAGTGTCTTTCTCTATTCTATATTCCATGAAATTGTAAGTTTTTTGTAACTAATTACAAATTTAATGATTTCCGTTAGGATAGCGTAAGAAGTTCTCACAATAAGTCTAGATTCTCTCCATTAGAATTTTCCTTTTTTAGCTTTTAGGAAGAAATCAGATTTATTGGTCTTAGAAGTAGGATGTGAATTTTTAGGAAAACGAGATTCCTTGTCAAGAATAATCAATGAATACAAAATTTAATCTTAAATTTATAAAAATCAGAATAGAAAATTAATTAATATTTTTAGAAGAAAACAAGTACAAAGGTTTTCATTGATCCTGATTATTAAAACCCTACCAGTTAATAAAAGCCAGATTAGCAAACTATTTGGAGTAACTTTAAAATTTAAACTGAAAATTAATAGTCTAAAACCTTAGATTTTGTTTGTATTAAATTTCAAATTTTATGTATCTTTGAACAAATTCTTTTAAACTTATAAATTATGATGTTCGAATTTGATCAGTACCTTGGCTTTTTAGCGTTCGCTGGTATCGCTTTAATCGGTTTTTGGTTAATGGTATTTTTACTGACTTTCGCTGTACCTTACTGGATAGGAGGTTCTTTATTGGAAATGTTTAAAGAGAAGAAAGAGGAAAAACGTAGAAAGAAAGAAGCGCTCAAGTAAATGCACTTCATATATATAAAAAAAGGAAGCTAAAATTTAGCTTCCTTTTTTTATGTCCTTTTGTGAAAGGAGTTATGAAGGGATTAACCTTCATAGTCTCCTCCTTCATCCATTCCTTGATTATTATTTCCATTACGCCCTCTTTGATTTTTAGGCTGATTAAATCTATACACCACACCTAAAGTAATTTGTCTCTCTCTCCATTGGAACTCACTATTTGACGTAAAATAATCTAAATCATCTACACCGTTTCTATTGTTTGTAAAAGAGCTTCTTTTTCTTGTATTAAACACATCACTTACGTTTAATGAAATGGTAGCAACATCTTTGATTATGTCTTTGCTAAAAGCCAAATTCATAAAAAATATACCGTCACTTTCTGTAGTCGCATTTCTACTGGGTCCTCTATAAAACCCTGTAGTTTGCCACTGTATATCACTAGGTAGGGTAACTTTAGAACTAAAACGAGCAAACCAACTCGTATTTTCTGAGTCATAATTTACACCATTAAAATCTCCCTTAGTGGTAGAATTATAAATATTAAAACTTCCGTTAAGTCTAAGCCATTTTTGAGGGTTATAAATAATACCTAACTCTCCTCCAAAACGATCGTTTTCTGCTAAGTTAATTGGGATAGATCTAATTATTTTTTCTCCATCTGTGGTGGTATTTCCCGTATCTTCTTGAATACGCTCAAAAGATTCGGTTTCGTGCTGGTAATAAATAGAGGAAGTTAAGGTTAATTTATCCCATTGTTTAAGGTAGCCAATATCAAAAGCATCAGAATATGCAGGATCTAAATCTGGATTTCCTTGAAATATATTGGTTCTACTAGATCTAGATGGGAAAGGATTAATGTACCAACCACGCGGACGGTTAATTCTTCGGTTATAACCTATAGAAATATTCTCCTCTTCTCCTAACTCATATATTAAATTTACCGTAGGGAAAAGGCCTAAATAATCCTTATCAAAATTTACATCTATATCTGTTCCTAACTCATCTTGCAAGGCATTTTCATCAGAAAATTCAGAATCTATTTTTCCTTTTAACTGCGTTTGTTCTAAACGCAAGCCTAATAGGAATGAAAACTTACCAATTTTATTACCATACTGTGTGTAAACGGCATTTACATTTTCCTTGTATGTAAACTTATTGGTTAATAATGAATCTATTTCAAATTGATTCGTTTCTAAATTGAGACTTTCTGAATTATAATCGGTGATTTGTTCTTCAAAATTACCTCGGTAACCAGCCTCAAACTGTGCTTCTCCCATAGGTAATACATAATCTGCTTGAATAAGAAATTCTTTCTGCTTTTCATTTTCAAATATTCTATCTCTTCCTTGCAAAGTTTCTGTAGGAAAATTAAAGTTTTCTACAATAGAAGTAGGTCGGTCTTCATTATCATAAGAATATTGTAAATCGGCAGTTAATTTATGTCCTTCATCATTAAATTTATTCTCATAATTTAAAGCATATTGATAGCTTTCATCCTCTTCTTTCTCAGTTTCGGCTCTAGTGGTTTCATTCACTAGAGTATTATTTAAATAACGAGAAGTATAATTGGTACTTATATCTTTATCATCCCCAAAACGCATAAATACGCTTCCTGTAATAGAAGAGCTTTCGGTTAGATAATATTGCATTCCTAAGTTAGTATTAATTCCTTGACGTCTGCGATCATAATCCCTATCTTCTATAGATCTATCTACACTCAAACTGTCTCCATAATAGCGGTTATCAAAGAAAGCATTTCCTGGCGCTTTTCTATAATAAACCCCTGTGGTATTAAAAATATTAAACTTATCTGTTCTTAAATTCAGGTTCGCTGAAATAGAACTGTTGGCAGGATATCCCAAGTTGGCCGAAACTGAACCGTTTAAGCCTAAAGTCTTTTCTTTTCTTAGAATGATATTTAAAATTCCGGCGGTACCTTCCGCATCATAACGCGCAGAAGGAGAGGTGATTACTTCTACACGCTCAATAGCATCTGCCGGAAGTTGTTTAAAGACATCTGTATCACCAAATCCTGCCATAGCAGAAGGTTTCCCGTTAATTAAAATTTTAACGTTCTCATTTCCGCGTAAGCTAATAGCGCCTTCTACATCTACAGTAACCGATGGGACATTACTTAAAGCATCACTAACCGTGGCTCCTTGGGTGGTTAAATCTTTACCAATATTATAGATTTTTTTATCTAATCTTACATCTACTTGAGTAGTTTCTGATCTCACTACAACCTCATCCAAGCTATCTGCATTAAGCCCTAATCTTACGGTCCCAAGACTCATATCTTTGGAAATAGTTCTATTATTAAACTTCTTTGGTTTAAATGAGATGTATTCTACGATAATATTATAGGTTCCTTCTTTCACTTCGATAGAGAAGTTTCCGTCAAAATCGGTAACTCCTCCTTGCGGAGAAAGTTTACCGGAAGGATCATTAAAGGTAATCGTGGCATATTCTAAAGGGATTCCTGCATCTTCATCTGTAACGCTACCCGAAACAGTGTAATTATTCTGAGCAAAACTAGCTACAGAAAGGAATAAAAATAATTTTAATACTACGAAATTGCGTAGAGATTGGTTCATCATCATTGGGATTGTTTTGTAGCTAAGACCCAAAAGGAGAAAGATGGTTTAATGAAATTTTGTTAAAATTGAGTTAATAAAAAATCCGCTTTAAATGAATAAAGCGGATTATAAATAAGATTTTCAATTTTAATTGTTTTGCACTTTCTTTTGATTAATTTTTCTTTTCTCCTTAATCCACTTTATATAGGTATCATACTGTGGACCAGTTAAAATATCTCTCATTTCTTTAACCTTATTAATTTCTAGAGCCGAGATTTGTTCCGATTTTTCGGAAATAATCATATCAGAATTTAAAAGCTCTTTTTCCCTCATTTTAAATTCGGTTAATTTAATTTTAGCTAATTTTTGCTGTTTTCCAGTTAAGGCAAGTTCTTGAGTTAGAGATTTAAGTTCTTTATCAACAACATCAGTTACAGTAGCAGAAGGATTCCCTTGAATTAAATCTTGTGCGTTTATATTCATAGAACTGGTACCAAATAGTACTAAAGTTAAAATAAGTATTAATTTTTTCATGATTGTTTTTATGTTTAATATAATAGGAAACAGCTATTTAAGCGGTTAAAAACATGTTAAAAATAAAAACAAACATAGTTCAGAAAAGAGTAGAGCGAGTGTTTTAATTGCTAGATTCAATAAAATTATAAGACAATCAAGGTCAATTTTTCCATTTAGATTTCCATTAATTAAGTTACAGTATGATCAGTTTTAAAAATGTTCTTCAATTTTATCTAAGACAAATTCAATACAATTGATTTATAACATTTTAAGAAATAATATCCTTAATTTTTTCTGGAGGCCTTCCAATAACTGCTGTCTCATCGCATACTACAATGGGACGCTCAATTAATTTTGGATGTTCTTGCATAGCTTGTATCAGCTCATCATCAGACAGTTTTTTGTCTTTATAATTTTCTTTCCAATCCTTTTCATTTTTTCTGATAAGCTCTTCGGCAGAAATACCCAAAAGACTTAACACTTCCTTTATTTCTTCCTTTTCCATAGGAATATCTAAGTATTTTACAATCTGAAAATCCTGTCCAGATTCTGCTAATATATTAAGTCCTTCTCTAGATTTAGAACATCTAGGATTATGGTAAATTTTAATCATAATTTTTAATTTTTATTAAAATAGAATTTTTAGTTGATTTTTTCACAAAAGATTACTTTTTATTCGGCAGTAAACTACTAAATTTGAGTGTTTTATACTTCAGTTCTATATTTTTACTAACGACTAACGACTAACGACTAACGACTAACGACTAACGACTAACGACTAACGACTAACGCTCCTCTTTCTGTCCCATCATCATAAGATAAGCTTTTAAGAAATCATCAATATGTCCGTCCATTACCGCATCTACATTTCCGGTTTCTTCTGCCGTTCTTACATCTTTCACCAGCTTATAAGGATGCATTACATAATTTCTAATTTGTGAACCCCATTCAATTTTCATTTTTTCGGCTTCAATATCTTCGCGTTGCGCGAGTTGTTTTTGAAGCTCAATTTCATACAATTGCGACCGAAGCATCTTCATGGCAGTCTCCCGATTATACTGTTGGGAGCGAGTTTCTGAACATGAAATTCGAATTCCTGTAGGATGATGCACAAGTTGAACTTTTGTCTCTACTTTATTTACATTTTGTCCTCCGGCACCACTAGATCTAGCGGTAGTAATCTCAATATCTGCTGGGTTAATATCTATTTCTATAGAATCATCCACCAAAGGATACACATAAACAGAAGCAAAAGAAGTATGTCGTTTCGCATTGCTATCAAAAGGGGAAATACGCACCAAACGGTGAACGCCATTTTCTCCTTTTAGCCAACCAAAAGCATAATCACCCTCAATTTCTAGGGTCACGGTTTTAATTCCTGCCACATCTCCCTCTTGGTAATTGAGTTCTTTTACTTTAAAACCTTGCTTATCTGCCCACATGAGATACATTCTCATAAGCATATTGGCCCAGTCACAACTTTCTGTTCCTCCCGCACCAGCAGTAATTTGAAGCACCGCCGAAAGTTCGTCTCCTTCTTCAGAAAGCATATTTTTAAACTCTAAATCTTCCAAAAGATTCTTTAGCTTCTCGTAACGTTGAGTTACATCTTCTAGAGAAGCTTCCCCTTCTTTATAAAATTCAAAAATGACTTCTAAATCTTCATAAAAGGTGAGGCTATTCTCGTAGGCTTCTACCCATTTCTTTTCTTGATTAAGACTTCGTACTAATTTCTGAGCTTCTTGCGGATTGTCCCAAAAATCTGGAGCGAAGGTTTTTTCTTCCTCATTAATAATCTCTATGCGTTTGGCATCAATGTCAAAGATATTGTTTTAGGGCAGTGACACGATCTTTAAGGTCTTTTAGGGTATCTTGGGTAATCATCTTTGCTTATTTTTTAGTGTTGAAAACAAAAATAGAAGTTCGTTAGCCGTCACAAAAAGATTTCAGCACTTATTTATGAAGAAATGCCGTTTTATTTGGGCGCGTCCCTTATAAAAAATAAGGGTCGGGCTTTCGTTACTCGCTTTTTTACTTTTTAAAAAAGCAAAAAGAGCTCAAACATGCCACTCAATCCCTCGCGCAAAAACAAGTACAGCTTAAACATTTCATGTAAATTTGACTTCCTTGATAAAAAAATGAAATGATAGACTTAAAAAGTGATACCGTTACTAGACCTACGCCTGGCATGATGAAAGCTATTATGCAAGCAAAAGTAGGGGATGATGTTTATAAAGAAGACCCCACCGTAAATGTATTGGAAGAACGTTTGGCTAAAATGTTTGGGAAAGAAAAAGCCTTATTCTTTCCTACGGGAAGCATGGCAAACCAAGCCGCTATTAAACTTCACACGCAACCCAGCGAGCAATTAATTTGTGATAAATGGGCACACGTTTATAATTATGAAGGTGGCGGAGTTTCTTTTAACAGCGGAGTCTCTTGTAAATTACTAGACGGCAATCGTGGAATGATCACAGCAGCACAAGTGGAGGAAGCTATTAATCCTCCAGATTTTTACCACAGTCCGTTGACTTCCTTAGTTTGTTTAGAAAATACCACCAATAAAGGCGGCGGCGCGTGCTATGATTTTGCGGAGCTTAAAAAGATAAGAAAAGTTTGCGATGCACATGATTTAGGATTGCATCTAGATGGAGCTCGGTTGTTTAATGCGTTGGTAGCGAAAGAAGAAAGTGCACAACAATATGGTGAAATTTTTGATAGTATTTCCGTTTGTTTATCCAAGGGATTGGGCGCTCCTTTAGGTTCCGTTTTAATTGGGAGTGAGAAAGTCATGAAAAATGCGATGCGCGTGCGTAAAGTATTAGGTGGCGGAATGCGGCAAATAGGCTTTATGGCTGCCGCAGGAATTTATGCCTTAGAAAACCATATAGATCGATTAGCCGAAGATCATAAAAGAGCTCAAGAGCTAGGGAAAGTTTTGACAAACCAAGCTTACGTAAAAGAAGTAGAGCCTATAGAAACCAATATCATTATTTTTTATTTAGCAGAAGAAATCAGCGAAAGCGAGTTTGTAATGAAGCTAAAAGAAAAAGATGTAATTATTAGCAGTATGGGACAAGGAAAGCTGAGAATGGTTACGCATTTAGATTATACGCAAGAAATGCATGAGAAGCTACTGGAAATTTTAAAAAAGATGGCCTAGCTGATGTGGGCGGATTAAAAAAATTTATATAAAAACAAAAAAGCCTTTCCGTGAAAATGGGAAGGCTTTTTACAATAATTCTAATATAGGTTACTCTTCTTCTTTGTCGTTCTCTTCATCATCATCATCTTCAGCATCTATATCTAAATCTTCTTGTAAAAGTTTCTTGTCGTTGGCGTTGATTTCTTCAATAGGCTCGTTTAAATCCTCATCTTCATAATCATCTTCTTCATAATTCGCCATTGTGTTTTCTAGACGCGTACTTACTTTTACCAAGTAGATAGAATCTTCGGTTTTTACTTCTACCGCTTCAATAGTTTCGTTTTTAGCATTTTTAAACGTGATTATATGGTCATCATCATAACCATCGGGATATTTTTCTACCAAAAGCCCTAAAATTTCTGGCGTCAATTTTTTGTAATCAACTATTACTCTTTTCATAAAAACGACTCTTTTTTGTTTTGTATTCTTTCAGCAATAATAAAAAAAAGAATAAAGTTTTATAGACTTTTAGAAAAAATTTATTCTTAATTTTTCTTAAAGTTTATTTCTTGGATGGTAGCTTGATTTTCACAGTTCTCTATTCGTAGCAAAAGTACTTTTTCGTTTACTTTTCCTTCTACCGCATACACCTTACAAGAATCTAGAGCAGTATTGCTATTAGAAAAATTCACATCTCCCGAATTTAATACTTTTTCTACCGCGGTAGAATCCATTTGGTTCTCTTTTAAAAATAAAAGAGCCTGAGGTTGGTAGTTTTTATTCTTGATTCTAATATTCTTTAAAACTCGTGCATCTGGACCGTAATCACAAGAAGTTTTTTTTCCGCTAAGGAAAAACATCAAAATAATAATACCTATAAAAAAACCTACTGAATAGTAGGCAAGTCTTGCTGCTAACTTCATATTAATTTAAAAAATGAGCAAATTGATATCTCTGTAAGATAGGTTGAACCAATCTGCAACCGATTTGTTGGTTAAAATTCCGTGGTAAAAATACAATCCATTTCGTAAACCACGGTCAAATCTTAAGGTATTTTCTAAACCACCAGATTCTGCTATATGCAATAGGGAAGGAGTAAATATATTACTGATAGAGATAGAAGATGTACGAGAGTATTTGGAAGGAATGTTGGGCACCCCATAATGAACTACATCGTGTTTTATTTGGGTAGGATTATCATGAGAGGTGACTTCTGAAGTTTCAAAACAACCTCCCATATCAATACTTACATCAATAATCACAGCTCCTTTTTTCATCGTTTCCACCATAGCCTCGGTGACAATAATAGGGGAGCGGTCGTTTCCTCTTACAGCTCCTATCACTACATCTGCACGTTTTAATGCTTTGGTTAGATTTTTAGGTTGTAGGGTAGAGGTATATAAAGGTCTTCCTAAATTGGTTTGAATATTTCTTAATTTCGTGAGTGAATTATCAAATACTTTCACATTTGCACCTAAACCAAGCGCAGATCTTCCTGCAAATTCTCCCACAGTTCCTGCACCAATGATGACTACTTCTACGGGAGGAACTCCGCTAATATTTCCAAACATTAGTCCGCTGCCTAAAGGATTTGCTAACAATTCCGAAGCTATTAAAACCGAAGCTGTTCCCGCAATTTCACTTAAGGCTCTAACTGCTGGGTAACTTCCATCTTCATCTTTAATAAATTCAAAAGCCAACGCGGTAATGCGTTTTTCTGCCAATTTTTTAAAATATTCTTTGCACTGGGTTTTTAGTTGCAATGCCGATATAAGTATGCTTTGCGGATTCATCCATTTTAATTCCTCAAAAGAAGGCGGTTCTACTTTGAGTACAATAGGGCAGGCAAAGACTTTTGCTGTGTCTTTGGTAATTTTTGCTCCGGCTTCGCTATACTCTTTATCGCTAAAGTTAGCATCGATGCCGGCATTGCTTTCAATAAGTACGCGATGACCGTGGGTTGTAATTGCAGCAACAGCATCTGGAGTAAGGCAAACTCGTTTTTCTTGATAAGAAGTTTCTCTTGGGAGACCAATGTATAATTTCCCTTTAGATTTTTGGATCTCTAGGGTTTCTTCCTGCGGAATTAATTCAGCTTGACTGAAAGGTGTAGTTGGTCTGCCCATAGGAATTTGCATTTGTATAAAGAAATAAAAAAAAGCAGAACTTCACAAGCATTTAAGATATACTTATTTGAAAAGATCTTTGATTTGAGCAAAAAATCCTCGGTTCTTCAAAAACTCTTGTTCTAAATCGTCTAAGTCTTGAGAGTTGATACTTTTAAAAAGCTTGACTCTCATAAGATATACAAAAGGAACAATCACTAGCATAATAGGAAGTACGTACCAAAACTCAGTTTCATCGGTATATTGCATGTCGTCATTGATCACACTTAAAAGCTGAAAGAAAAACATACCCATAGGTATAAGGATTACATGATACCACCAGTGTTTACAGGTGAAAAACCAAATAATAAGTAATAACAACGGAATAAATTTCGCCATCATAGTCCAAACACTTATATAGACACGTCCATACCATTTTGCCTCATAATTGAAAAAAAAAGTTTCCCAAGTAGATATATCTTCTGGGAAACTTTCATATAAATAAAAAATATATGGTGTTGCAGCGATTACAAACGCAATAATACTACCCGTTACGAGGGACGATGATATCCGCTTTTTCGATTGATTTGATGTTATCTTGTGTGGTGTGTTCATCTATTGCTTGTGGGCTACAAGAAGTTGCTAAAAATCCTAAAGTTGCGATGGCGAAGATAAAGTTTTTTGTGTTCATAGTTGTAGTTTTTACGATTAATGTTTTATTATTACGATTAAATACAAGGCAAATTTAAAAATAATTTTGTTAAAATTAGTAATTTTCTTTACCGTACCTTTGCAAATTTTTAAAATAAAAATCGCTGATTAACAGATAGTTAATACTGTTTACTTCAACTAATGTGTCTTCTCTATATACGTTATTTTTTAAAAACTAGATTTCTTTTTGAGGAATTTATTCGAGAAAGATGAACCTCATTTTTAGTAAGAGGTAATAAATTTTCTACATGCTGAGGCCATTCTATAAAACACCAAGAATTGGAGTCTATATATTCCTCAAAACCTATATCATAAGCCTCTTCCTCTTCTTCGATTCTATGAAAATCAAAATGATATATAGAGCCATTTTCTCCTTGATATTCATTCACCAGAGAAAAAGTAGGAGAACTCACTTTATCTTGAGATCCTAGTTGCTTTACAATTTCTTTAATGAGCGTAGTTTTTCCTGCTCCCATCTCGCCATAAAATAAAAGTACTTTGCACGAAGAAACCGCTATGATTTTTGCAGCTACATTAGAAATTTCAGATAAACTGTAATCAAGTCTCATATTACTTATTTTATCGAGGAGAAAGTACTGAAAATGGAATAATCATTTCTTCTAAAGAAACGCCCCCATGTTGGTAGGTATTTCTAAAATAACTTACATAATGATTATAATTATTGGGGTAGGCAAAGAAAAGATCTCCTTTGGCAAAAATATAAGAACTACTCATATTAATACTTGGTAAATGAAAATCTTTAGGATTCTTAGCCGCGATCACATCTTTATCTTCATAAGTCAAGCTTCTTCCTGTTTTATACCTTAAATTAAGACTTGTATTTTTATCACCAATGACTTTAGAAGGATTTTTAGCATTAATCGTTCCGTGGTCTGTAGTGATGATTAATTTAAAACCTAATTGTTGCGCCTGTTGTATAATTTCTAATAATGGAGAATTTTTAAACCAACTTTCGGTTAAAGAGCGGTAAGACTTATCATTAGAAGCCAGTTCTTTTATCACTTCCATTTCAGTTTTAGAATGAGAAAGCATATCTACAAAATTATACACCACAACGGTTAAATCATTATCTTTTTGTGATTTAAAACTGTCTACTAATTTTTTTCCGCCTTTAAGGCTAGTAATTTTGTGGTAAGAAGTTTTATAGTCCAATCCTAAGCGTTTTAACTGCGCCATTAAAAAATCTTCTTCGTACATATTCTTTCCGCCATCATCGGTATCATTTAACCACCAATCTGGATGTTTTTTCTCCATTTCTGAAGGCATCAAGCCAGAGAAAATAGCATTTCTAGCGTATTGCGTGGCTGTGGGTAAAATGCTGTAGAAAGGAGATTCGCTTTCTTTTTTATAATAATTATTAATGATAGGTTCAAAAGCACGCCATTGGTCGTAGCGCAAATTGTCTATCACCACCAATAGAGTAGGCTGCTCTTTACTTAATTCTGGCACTACTTTATTTTTAAATAAGGTATGCGACATGGTTGGTTTATCATCACCATCAAACCATGTAGTGTAATTCTTTTCTACAAATTTACAAAACTGAGTATTGGCTTCTATTTTTTGGGATTCTAAGATTTCAAACATTCCAGTGTCTTCAATATGCTCCAATTGAAGCTCCCAGTATACAAGACGTTGGTAGATTTCGGCCCATCCTTCAAAAGAGTTCACCATAGACATATCCATAGCTATTTTTCTAAATTCTACTTGATAATTGGAGGTGGTTTTTTCTGAAACTAAACGAGAATGGTCCAAATTCTTTTTTAAACTAAGAAGAATTTGATTCGGGTTTACGGGCTTAATCAGGTAATCTGCTATTTTAGAACCAATAGCTTCTTCCATAATATACTCTTCCTCACTTTTGGTAATCATCACCACAGGCAAAGTGCTTTGTTTTGCTTTTATTTCCGATAAGGTTTCTAAGCCAGTTAAACCAGGCATATTTTCATCTAATAAAACAATATCAAAATTTTGCTCACTTACTTCCTCAATCGCCTCTGTACCACTTTGGCACGTAGTCACCTCATAACCTTTTCCTTCTAAAAAAAGAATGTGCGGCTTTAATAAATCTATTTCATCATCTACCCAAAGTACTTTGATATGGTTCATATATGTATATTTGCTTTAATTATTAAATTTTTGATTTGAATCAGAGAAACAAACTTAAAATATTAAACGATCCAATTTACGGATTTATTACCATTCCCAACGAACGGATTTTTGATATTATAGAGCATCCTTACTTTCAACGCTTACGTAGAATCACCCAAATGGGCATCTCTTATTTAGTGTATCCAGGCGCGCATCACACGCGGTTTCACCATGCTTTAGGTTGTATGCATCTCATGCGAAAATCTTTGGATGTGCTTCGTTTTAAAGGGGTTGAAATCTCTAAAAACGAAGAAGAAGCCCTGCTTATTGCTATTTTATTGCACGATATTGGACACGGACCTTTCTCCCACGCGATGGAACATAGTATTGTAAATGGGGTTAGTCATGAGTGGATTTCGCTTCAATTTATGGAGAAAATGAATGCCGAATTTAACCAAAGTTTAACGTTGGTCATTCAGATTTTTAAGGGAGAATATCACCGAAAATTTTTTAAGCAACTTATCGCAAGTCAGCTGGATGTAGATCGGTTAGATTATTTAAAACGCGACAGCTTTTACACGGGAGTAGCCGAAGGTAATATTAACAGCGAGCGTCTTATTGCCATGCTTAATGTGGTTAATGATGAATTGGTGGTGGAGCAAAAAGGAATTTATTCCGTAGAAAAATTTTTAGTTGCTAGACGTTTGATGTATTGGCAGGTTTATTTACATAAAACAAGTTTGGGAGCAGAGCAATTGCTTATTCGGGTTTTAAAAAGAGCCAAATATGTATCGAATACAGGAGTAAAGCTTCAGGCAAGTAAAGCCTTAAATTATTTTTTAACTCAAGAAATTACGCAGGAAAACTTTACGGAAGAAATTCTAGATGAATTCAGCAAATTAGATGATTACGATATTGTTTCAGCAATGAAAGAATGGGTAAATGAAGAAGATTTTGTACTGCGTAATTTGTGTAGAATGGTTATAGATCGAGATTTGCTGAAGGTACAACTTAAAAAAAGACCCATTTCTGAAGCGAAGAAAGAAAATTACCTAAAAGATCTAATTAAAAAATATAATATTTCAGAAGAAGAGGCATCCTATTTTGTATTTACGGGTAAAGTTACTAACCTTGCATATAATGCCAACCTAGAGAATATCAATATTTTGCATAAAAACGGAAAGATTAAAGACGTTGCAAAGGCATCAGACCAATTGAATTTAAATGCGTTGTCAAAACCGGTTGTCAAATATTATATCTGTTATCCAAAACAAAAAGATTAACATTTTTTTCTATTTTTGTCAGAATGAAATTTAAAGCATCACAAATAGCCGAAATATTAGAAGGAGAAATTCAGGGTGATCCTGAAGTTGAAGTTACTCAATTGGCGAAAATTGAAGAAGGCGAGGCAGGCTCATTAACTTTTCTATCTAATCCCAAATACGAATCTTTTATTTATGACACCAATGCGTCTATTTGTATTGTAAATAAAGATTTTGTGTTCGAAAAACCTATTAAGACTACACTAATAAAGGTAGAAGATTCTTACAAATCGTTTACCACTCTTTTGGAATATTACAATCAAGTAAAGTTAAATAAATCTGGAATTGAACAACCAAGTTTTATGGCAGAATCTTCAACGCATGGAGAAAATTTATACTTGGGTACTTTTGCTTATATAGGGAATAACGTGAAACTAGGAGATAATGTAAAGGTGTATCCCAATGCTTACATTGGTGACAATGTAGTAATAGGTGATAATGTAATTGTTTTTGGAGGTGCAAAAATTTATTCGGAAACTATTATTGGAAATTACTGCGTGATTCAAAGTGGCGCGGTAGTAGGCTCTGATGGTTTTGGATTTATGCCAAATGAAAAAGGAGAGTATAAAAAAGTACCCCAAATAGGAAATGTAATTATTGAAGATCACGTAGATATTGGTGCGGGAACAACCATAGATAGAGCTACTTTAGGTTCTACCATTATACGAAAAGGGGTTAAGTTAGATAATCAAATTCAAATTGCTCATAACGTAGAGATTGGAGAACATACCGCAATTGCCGCCCAAACAGGCGTTGCTGGATCAACAAAAATTGGTAAAAACTGTATTATTGGAGGACAAGTAGGTATTGTAGGCCATATAAGAATAGGAGATCGCGTAAAAGTACAGGCTCAATCTGGTATTGGTAGAAGTGTTAAAGACGATGAAATCTTGCAAGGTTCACCTGCATTCAGTTTAGGAAAGTTTAATAAATCCTACGTACATTTTAAAAATCTACCTAATTCTATGGATAGATTAAATCAATTAGAGAAACAGCAAAATAGTAAGAAGAAAGATTAATAAAAATGAAACAACAAACCATTCAAAAAGAAGTTTCCTTAACCGGAGTGGGGCTTCATACAGGAAAAGAGGTCAAATTAACTTTTAAGCCAGCTCCAGAAAATCAGGGCTATGTTTTTAAGAGAATGGATTTAGAAGGAAAGCCTACTTTAGCTGCAGAAGCTGCTTATGTGGTGAATACACAGCGAGGCACTTCTCTAGAGAAAAACGGCGTACAAATACAAACTTCAGAACATGTGTTGGCCGCTTGTGTAGGTTTAGAGATAGACAATGTACTTATAGAGTTAGACGCTAGCGAACCTCCAATTATGGACGGTTCTTCTAAATATTTTGTAGAAGCTTTAGAAAAAGCTGGAATTCAAGAGCAAGAGGCAGAAAGAGAATTTTACGAGGTTAAAGAAATTATTAGTTATGTAGACGAAGAAACGGGCAGCGAGATAATGGTGGTTCCTTCTTGTGGATATGAAATAACTACAATGGTAGATTTTGGAACCAAAGTGTTAGGAACCCAAAATGCTAGCATCAAAAGTTTAAAAGAGTTTAAAGACGAGATAGCCGATTCTCGCACCTTTAGTTTTTTACATGAAATTGAAACGCTTTTGGATCACGGACTCATTAGAGGCGGAGATTTAAATAATGCTATTGTCTATGTAGATAAAGAACTTTCTCCTGAAACGATGGAGAAACTAAAAAAGGTTTTTGATAAAGACAATATATCGGTTAAATCGAATGGGATTTTAGACAACCTTACTTTACATCATGCCAATGAAGCAGCTAGGCATAAATTGTTAGATGTGATAGGAGATTTGGCTTTAATAGGTACTAGAATAAAGGGAAGAGTGATTGCTAACAAGCCGGGACACAAAGTAAATACTGAATTTGCTAAGAAAATGGCTAAAAAGATTAAAGCCGAAAAACGTAATCAGGTGCCTTTTGTAGATTTAAATCAGCCTCCTTTGATGGATGTGAATCAGATTATGAAAATGTTACCGCACAGACAACCTATGTTGTTGCTAGATAAGATTTTTGAACTGACAGACAATCATGTTATAGGAACTAAGAATGTGACTATGAATGAAGAATTCTTTAAAGGTCACTTTCCTGGAGCTCCAGTAATGCCAGGGGTACTCATTGTAGAAGCTATGGCTCAAACAGGAGGAATTCTTATTTTAAGTACCGTTCCAGATCCAGAAAATTACTTGACATTTTTTATGAAAATAGACAATGTGAAGTTCAAACAAAAAGTAGTTCCAGGAGATACTCTCATTTTTAAATGTACTTTAATTTCGCCTATTCGTAGAGGGATATGTCATATGCAAGGTTACGCATATACAAACGGAAAGATATGTGCAGAAGCAGAGTTAATGGCGCAAATTGTAAAAACAAAATAAACTAATTTTATGAACCAACCTTTGGCATATGTGCACCCAGGTGCTAAAATCGCAAAAAATGTTGTAATAGAGCCTTTTACAACGATTCATAATAATGTTATAATAGGAGAAGGAAGCTGGATTGGTTCTAACGTAACCATTATGGAAGGCGCTAGAATCGGTAAAAATGTTAGCATTTTTCCTGGGGCAGTAATCTCTGCCGTACCGCAAGATAAAAAATTTAACGACGAGGATACCGTCACCATTATTGGAGACAATACAACCATTAGAGAATGTGTAACTATTAACAGAGGCACTTCAGACCGTATGAAAACGGTTGTGGGTAAAAATTGTTGGATTATGGCCTATTGCCATATCGCACACGATTGTGTTGTTGGAGATAACTGTATTTTTTCAAATAATAGTACACTTGCAGGCCATATAAATGTTGGAGATTATGTAATTTTAGCGGGAATGACTGCGATACAGCAATTTTGCAGTATAGGGAGTCATGCTTTTATTACGGGTGGTTCTTTGGTAAGAAAAGATGTTCCTCCATTTGTAAAAGCAGCAAGAGAACCTTTGTCCTATGTAGGCATTAATTCTATAGGCTTACGCCGAAGAGGTTTTACGACCGAAAAAATTAGAGAGGTTCAAGATATTTATAGAATATTATATCAAAAGAATTATAACAATTCTCAAGCAGTAGCAATTATTGAAGCCGAAATGGAAGCTACTCCAGAAAGAGATGACATTTTAGAATTTATTAAAAATTCTCAAAGAGGAATTATGAAAGGATATTTTTCAAACTAAAAAATTATGGCAAATACAAGTGATATTAGAAATGGGTTGTGTATCAAATACAACCACGATATATTTAAAGTAATAGAGTTCTTACACGTAAAACCAGGAAAAGGTCCTGCTTTTGTAAGAACAAAAATGAAAAGTGTAACTACAGGAAAAACTATAGAAAACACATTTTCTGCAGGACACAAAATTGATGAGGTGCGGGTAGAAACGCACAAGTTTCAGTTTCTATACCAAGACGGAGAGTTTTATCACTTTATGAATACAGACGATTATACCCAAATTCGTTTGTTAGAATCTGCTTTAGATTCTCCGGGATTAATGAAAGAAGGAGAAGTGGTAACCGTGATTATCAATACAGAAGATAATGCACCACTTTCTGTAGAAATGCCACCAAGTGTTGTTTTAGAAGTTGCCCATACAGAGCCTGGAATTAAAGGAAATACAGCGACCAATGCCACCAAACCTGCTACGATGGAAACTGGGGCAGAGGTAAATGTGCCTCTTTTTATTAATGAAGGAGACAAGATTAGAGTGGAAACAGATAAAGGAACGTATAAAGAACGTATTAAAGAGTAGTTTTATAGTTTAATTCTTAAGCTTCAGAAATGCTACTAATACTCTAAATCTGATTTAAAACTTACTTTATGGATTTTCCTCAAGAACATAGCCTTCAGCAAGTTGCTACAATTATACAATCTAAATTTGTAGGCGATAAAGATTTTCCTGTATTGGGAATGAACGAAATTCATGTGGTTAGAGCAGGAGATATTGTTTTTGTAGACCATCCAAAATACTACGATAAGGCTTTAAATTCCGCTGCGACGGTAATTCTTATCAACAAAGATGTGGAATGTCCTAAGGGAAAAGCTTTATTAATTTCTGATGATCCTTTTAGAGATTTCAATAAACTTACCGAATACTTCAAACCTTTTCAAAAATCTAAGAAAGAGATTTCAGCTTCCGCGGAAGTAGGGGAAGATACTATTATTCAGCCAAATGTTTTTATTGGTAATCATGTAAAAATCGGTAAAAACTGTTGTATACACTCCAATGTGAGTATTTACGATCATACGATTATTGGAGATAATGTCACAATTCATGCCGGAACCGTTTTGGGAGCCGATGCTTTTTATTACAAAAAAAGGGATATAGGTTTTGATAAACTAAAATCTGGCGGTAAAGTAGTCATTGAAAATAACGTAGATATTGGCGCTGCGTGTACTATAGATAGGGGAGTAACAGGAGAAACCACTATAAGAAAAGGTGCGAAAATAGATAATCAAGTTCAAATAGGTCACGATACGGTGATTGGAGAACGCTGCCTTATCGCTTCTCAAGTAGGTATTGCTGGCTGTGTAGTCATAGAAAATGATGTTACCATTTGGGGACAAGTAGGTATTACTAGTGGAATAACTATTGGAGAGAAAGCTGTAATTTCTGCGCAAAGCGGAGTAAGCAAATCTCTTGCTGGAAATACGTCTTATTTTGGAACCCCTGCAGATAGTTTTAGAAAAAAATATAAGGAATTAGCTTCCATACGCTTAATCCCAAGTTTAATTGAAAAAATAGATAAGTTGTAATATGAAACAGGCTAAAGATATTGTTAAAGCATTTTATGAGTCAGATATTGCGAATGATCCCAATATTTTAGAAGAATTTTTTCATCCTCAAGTAAAGGCCATTTGGAATGGAGTTGAAGGTTTGACTACCTTAGATTTTAACGATTTATCTGATTTCTTTACAGACATTAGAAAAAATTACAAAGACTTAAAAATAGAAATAAGTCATTTGCTTCAGGATGGTAATTCAGTAAGCATTCGTTATAAATATTACGTACGTCCTATTGAAAATCCAGATGAAGAAATAGGCATTGCTCATTTTCTATGTATTTGGGAAATAAAAGACGAAAAGTTACATAGAGGCTACCAAGTAAGTCAGCCTTTTAAAGATAAAGATGAAGAAGATACTTCTTATGATGAGGTAAATCTTTAATTTTTTTTAAAATTGCGCTAAAAAAGTTACCTTTGCACTGCTAGCTATAAAAATAATAGTTAACATTTTTAAATAGAGAAACAATTAATAAAACCCAATAATCACATGAGTGTTTTAGTAAATAAAGATTCAAATATAATCGTTCAAGGTTTTACCGGTAGTGAAGGAAGTTTTCACGCAGAACAAATGATAGAATACGGTACCAATGTCGTAGGTGGAGTTACTCCAGGAAAAGGAGGACAAAAACACTTAGACAGACCTGTTTTTAATACGGTAGCCGAAGCGGTGAAAGAAGTAAATGCAGATACGACCATTATTTTTGTACCACCAGCTTTTGCTGCCGATGCAATTATGGAAGCTGCCGATGCAGGAATCAAAGTTATTATTACCATTACAGAAGGTATTCCTACAGGCGATATGATTACCGCTGCAGAGTATATTAAAGATAAAGATTGTAGATTAATTGGCCCTAACTGTCCAGGTGTAATTACTCCAGGAGAAGCGAAGGTTGGTATTATGCCAGGTTTTGTTTTCAAAAAAGGAACTGTAGGTGTTGTATCAAAATCTGGTACGCTAACCTACGAAGCTGCAGACCAAGTGGTAAAACAAGGTTTAGGAATTACTACCGCTATTGGAATTGGAGGAGATCCTATTATTGGAACTTCTACCAAAGAAGCAGTAGAATTATTAATCAACGATGATGAAACAGAATGTGTAGTAATGATTGGTGAAATTGGTGGACAATTAGAAGCCGAAGCTGCACAATGGTATAAAGAAAGCGGTTCTAAAAAACCAGTGGTTGGCTTTATTGCAGGAGAAACTGCACCCGCAGGAAGAACTATGGGCCACGCAGGAGCAATTGTAGGTGGTAGCGAAGATACTGCTCAAGCTAAAAAGAAAATCTTAGCAGAATGTGGAATTCACGTCGTAGATTCTCCAGCAGAAATAGGATTAAAAGTTGCTCAAGTAATGAAAAAATAGTGTTATTAACACATCCCAAAAACCTCTTGAAAATCTCAAGAGGTTTTTTTATGCCTTAATTTTATTTAACAGTATTTTGGATGAAATATTGTATTATTTTGATTTTTTAGATATATTTATGATATATTAACTTAATAACTGTTTACATGAAAAATCTCAATTCATTCCCCCCCCCTTAAATTTTTTAGGAGAAGTAGATTAATTTTTATAAAAAAGCTCAGTTTTCTATCTGCTTTTTCTGTCTTATTTTTTGCTTGTGACAATGATGATTTCTTAAATACTTCAGAGCAACCAATTTCCCAATTTAAATCAGTTGATACATTATTTAGTTTTAAAGAAGTAAAGCATGAAATAATAAAAAATAATATTGATTTTATAGAGAAAATGCCTTCTGAAAGTTTTGGAAATAGACCTACCGAAAAATCTGATACCTTAACCTATAATGGAATTTCAATCAATAAAAATTTTATTATTTACTACCAAGATATCGATTCAGATTACCACTCTTATACCTTTCCAGTCTTAAAGAATCCTGAGAAAGGTGGTTTTGATAATATTCTTATCAGTTACCATATTGAAACCAATTCTTACAAAGATTTTTTGGTACATTATGATGTTACCGAATTAGAAAGAGAACTTTTAAATACAGGAAAAGAAGTTCAAAATATAGAACAAAAAGTTAATTTTCAACAGTTAGATGAAAATTATTTTTCTGAAATGCTATTGGGTAAAATATACTATGAGGATGGTTGTTATTATTCTTCTCATTATTTTCCAGACCATTGTTGTAGTGGCCAACATATTTATGGTGAAGCATGTAATTGTACAGAAGCAGAAGGTCAAGCTCAAGACTCAGGAGAAACTTTTATGACTTTCTTAGGATGCCCTAATGGTGATGGAGGTGACGCACCGTCATCCCCACCAAGCTCAACTAGTGGCCCTAACCATCCTGGGGGATCAAATTCACATTCTACTTTACCAGCAAGTTGTAGAAAATGCATAGAAAACGAAGAGGACGAAGAAGAAGAAATTTTAACATCTTGTGAAAAAATAAAAAAGGCTTTTGAAGATTTTCCAAATTTAAAAACAAAACTGCAAGCTATAAAAACAAAAACAAGTGAAACCGTAGAGCATGGTTTTTATGCGTTAAAAGGCGGTAGCGGTATTGAAGATCAAGCTCCAGGAACCAATGGGAAGATAGACTTTAATCAAAACCCTCTTAAGAAATACGTAATTATAGCCCACTCGCACAATAGCCTGGCAAGTGAAACGTACTCTGTTTTTTCTTGGGACGATTTATACTGGCTTGCAAATGCGATTAGAAAAGGTAGTATTAAAACCAGTAAGTTTGTGATGTTTTTGACGACTGCGGATGGTACCAATTATGCTTTAACTATTAGTAATCGTTCTTCTTTTAAAAACTTTTTTGCAGATATGGATAACATGTCACTTACAGAACAGGCAAAATTTTCTAAAATGGAACAGGTACAAAAAAATGCTTTCAGTAAAAAAGAAGCTCCTATAAAAGAATCTAATCAAACGACTACCGAGCTTGCTAACGAAGAAAGGGAGTTCTTAAAAATGTTGCAAAATGCAGATTTGGGTGCAGAAGTCTTTGAATTTGATGCCAATTTTGAAAATCCTAAAGAATTAAGCCTTACCAATCCAAATATTGGAAACCCTACGGTAAGTGAAGCAAATTGTGAATAAATTAAAACCTAATAAAATGAAAAAAATACTATATATTTTATGCTTTACTATCTTCAGTTTAAGTTGTAAAGCCCAAGAAGTTGTCAATATTAATCAATATGGAAGTTTATTTAATAATGCTGGAAAGTACTATAAAGATGTTAATAACGTTTTTGATGACTTTGTAGGAACATGGCAATGGCAAAACGGGAGTCAAACTTTTAAAGTTACATTATGGAAAGAAACAATGGATGAACAACTAAATGGTAATGAACCATCTTTTTATATGGATGAAATAAGAGGACATTTTCAACTTCTAGAAATGCAAAATCAAAATGGAGCTTTGGTAGAAGTAGAGCTTTATAATTCTCATAAAAAAATAGGTAATACCAATAAGTGGTGGCAGCATGTTATTTCTGGTGATACTCACGATGGGATAGAGTTTTCTGGTTTAATTAGAGATGTTTCTATAGATTATCCTAATTGGCAAGCGGGAGTAGGAGGTCACCTCAAATTAACTATTATTCCTAATACACCTTTGCAAATGCAATGGGAGGTAAGTTTACCTGAGGGAATGTACGGCATTGGGCAGCCTACCACGTTTAATATTCCTACAGATATAACTTTAACTAAGCTTTATTAAAACCCATTTAAATTTTTAAAACCTCTTGAAAATCTCAAGAGGTTTTTTTATGCCTTAACGGCATAGTTGCTTATATTTGAAGCTAGGTTTATTAATTAGACAATTAACTATGAAATTATTAGAAGGAAAAAACGCAATTATTACTGGTGCTAGTAGAGGTATTGGAAGAGGAATTGCGCTGGTTTTTGCTCAACACGGAGCCAACGTAGCTTTTACCTACAGTTCTTCTGTAGAAGCTGCACAAGATTTAGAAAAAGAATTAACGGCTTTAGGGATTAAAGCAAAAGGCTATAAAAGTAATGCAGCCAATTTTGAGGAAGCTCAAAAGTTGGTAGAAGATGTAAAAAAAGATTTTTCTAGCATCGATATCTTAATAAATAACGCGGGAATTACCAAAGATAATTTATTGATGCGTATGACCGAAGAGGATTTTGACAAGGTGATAGACATCAACTTAAAATCGGTTTTTAATATGACCAAAGCGGTACAGCGTACCATGTTAAAACAACGCAAAGGAAGCATTATTAATATGAGTTCTGTCGTTGGCGTTAAAGGTAATGCCGGACAGTCTAATTACGCAGCTTCGAAAGCAGGAATGATTGGTTTCTCTAAGTCTATGGCCTTAGAATTAGGCTCTCGTAACATTAGAACCAATGTAATTGCTCCTGGATTTATAGAAACTGAAATGACCGCTAAACTCGATGAGAAAACGGTAGAAGGTTGGCGAAATGCAATTCCGCTAAAACGCGGGGGAAGTCCAGAAGATATCGCCAATGCTTGCGTATTTTTAGGAAGTGATTTAAGTAGCTACGTTACAGGGCAGGTATTGAATGTAGACGGCGGAATGCTAACCTAACATCTATTTTATAACAATTTAATGACAGGACAAACCCTTCTTTTTACGATTTTAGCAGCTATTGTAGCTATAGGCTTGTCTTTGTTGTTCTATTTCTATAACAGCAAAAAGAAACGCTCAAAACACTGGATTATTTTCAGTGTTTTGCGCTTTTTAAGCCTGTTTTCTCTATTTTTATTACTGATTAACCCTAAGTTAGAAACATTAGAGCTTTCTACAGAGAAGCCGAATCTAGTGGTTGCGGTAGACAATTCTTCCTCTATTGCGTATTTTAATGAAGAAGAAAATGTAAGATCGTTTCTTCAGCAAATAAAAGATCACCAAGAGTTACAAGAGAAATTTAAGGTAGATTATTATAGCTTCGGAAGTGAAATAAAAAAAGTAGATACACTTTCCTTTACGGAAAACAAAACCGAGATCACTCCATTATTTGACAACTTAACCGAAATTTACGCAGAACAAGTAACGCCAACGATCCTTATCACTGATGGAAACCAAACCTACGGAGAGGATTATTTATTTACAGCAAAACAATATCCTCAAGATCTCTATGCGGTTGCCGTGGGCGATACCACATTTTACAGCGATTTAAAAATTGAAAGAGTTAACGTAAATAAGTACGCTTATCTAAATAACAAGTTCCCTGTAGAGGTATTTTTAAATTATACTGGCGACAAAGCGATTACCAAAGAAGTTAAAATTGAATTAGGAAATACGAAAGTGTTTTCTAAAAAGCTCTCTTTCTCTAAAGAAAAAAATAGTGAAATTCTTCAACTTCATTTACCTGCCAATCGGGTAGGTTTGCTTTCTTATACGATTACTGCGGAAACGATAGAGAACGAAAAAAACACCAACAACAATACTAAAAAGTTTTTAGTAGAGGTGATTGATGAAAAGACGAATGTTTTAATACTGTCATCATTCTTACATCCAGATTTGGGCGCATTTAAAAAAGCGATAGAAAGCAATCAGCAGCGGGAAGCTTCTATCAAGCTAATTTCAGATTTTAAAGAGAGTCTGCTCGATTATCAATTGGTTTTATTGTATCAACCTACTTCGGCTTTTAAAAGTGTATTCGATCAAATCCGTAAAGAAAAACTCAACAGCTTAATTGTTACAGGTACAAAAACTGATTATCAATTTTTAAATAAGAGTCAGGATTTCTTCCGTAAAGAGATTTTTACGCAATTGGAAGAGTTTCAACCGAGTTATCATTCCGGTTATAGTAGTTTTCAGCAACCCGATATTCAGTTTAGTAGTTTCCCTCCTTTAAAAGATAATTTTGGAGATGTGGCTTTTAAAACGGCTCCGCAAGTTCTGTTATATCAAAACATTAACGGCGTAAAAACCAATCTTCCGATTATCGCTACAACGGAGGAAAATCAGCAGAAAACGGGATTTTTATTTGGAGCAAATACTTGGAAATGGAGAGCCAAAAGTTATGTACAACAAAAAAGTTATGAAACGTATGATGATTTTTTCGGAAAAATAATTCAGTATCTTTCCTCTAATCAACGCAGAGAACGCTTAACGGTAGATGCACAGGCTTTTTATAATTACGGGGATAAAATTAGTATTCTCGCTGGTTATTTTGATAAAAACTATACGTTTGATGACCGTGCTAAACTTCAAATTTCACTTCAAGAAAAAGAAACCGAAAAAACGTATCAATATCCTTTTATTCTTCAATCATATAGCTACGGAGTAAATTTAAATCAGCTTCAACCAGGCACTTATACGTATAAGGTGACGGTAGAGGAAGAAAATATTCAAAAAACAGGCAGTTTTACTATTGTAGATTTTGAAGTGGAAAAACAATTTTTAAATACTAACCTAGATAAGCTTCAAAAAATTAGTGAAGAAAACGTATCTTTCCTCTCTCAAGGTACGGCTTTATTGACTCAACTTGTAGAGAGTAAAAATTACCAATCCGTTCAAAAAAGCGCGGTTAAAAAAAGCAGTTTGATCGACTGGAAAATTCTCTTAGCTATTATCATAGTTTGCCTTTCGGCGGAATGGTTTTTAAGAAAATATAAAGGATTAATTTAAAATTGATATGAAAGAAAATATGGAAAGATTACCAAAATTAGCATTACCGATAGTATTTATCGCCATTGTGGTTATTATTTTAATTTTTAAAAGTACTGTAACCATTGGGTCTGGAGAAGCAGGCGTGCTTTATAAAACTTTTGATGGCGGAGTTGTAGATGACCAGCCACCTTTAAGTGAAGGTTTCCATTTTGTGGCACCTTGGAACAGCGTATTTATCTATGAAGCAAGACAACAATCTTTAGAGGAAAAAATGCAAGTTCTAAGTTCTAATGGACTAGAAATTAAACTAGATGCTTCTACATGGTTTCAGCCAAAATACAATGATTTAGGAAAGTTACATAAAGAAAAAGGTGAAAAGTATATAGAACGTTTATTAAAACCAGCCGTTAGATCTGCGGCTAGAGCTGTAGTAGGACGATACAGTCCAGAGCAGTTGTATGCTAGTAAACGAGAAGCGATTCAGAATGAAATTTTAGAGGAAACTCAAATTCTTTTAAAAGAACAGTACGTGCAAGTGAACGAAGTTTTGGTAAGAGATGTTTCTCTACCAACAACCATCAAAGATGCGATTGAGCGTAAATTACGTCAAGAACAAGAGTCTTTAGAGTATGAATTTAGATTAACCAAGGCAACTAAAGAAGCTGAGCGTCAAAAAATTGAAGCTGAAGGTAAAGCGAGAGCAAATACGATTTTAAGTGAATCTCTTACAGATAAGGTATTGAAAGAAAAAGGAATACAGGCTACGGTTGAGTTGTCTAAGTCTAATAATACAAAAACCGTTATTATTGGAAATTCAGACAATGGGATGCCATTAATATTAGGAGATAACTAGACAAAACTTAAAGTTTTATCAAATTAGAAATTTTTCCAAAATATTGTATATGTTATGCAATCATAATGACAGCATTTAATTTACATCATCATTTTCACTTCCACGCTCAGGCGAGGTGATAATGTATTTGAGGTAATTCAAAAATATTTTACAAACCCGTTTGAGTAATCAAACGGGTTTTTTGTTTTTAAACCCGACTGCTCAAACATATAAATTTACGTATGAAAAATTTAAAAATTGCAATTCAAAAATCGGGAAGATTACACGACGATTCTTTAAAAATTTTAAAAGAAGCTGGTATTTATATCGATGACGCGCGAGGACAGCTAAAGACTTCTGCTAGAAATTTTCCTTTAGAAGTTTTATACTTAAGAAATGCAGATATTCCCCAATATTTAAGAGATGGGGTGGTAGATGTTGCCATTATTGGTGAAAACTTGTGGGTAGAAAAAGGAAGTGATCTCCCCATTGCAGAAAAATTAGGCTTTTCTAAATGTAAAGTTTCTATAGCAGTTCCTAAAGACTCTTCTTATCAAAATTTATCGGACTTAAATGGTAAAAAGATTGCTACTTCTTATCCCAATACGGTTAAAAATTATTTGGTTAAACAAAATATTTCAGCAGAATTACATATCATTAGTGGTTCTGTAGAAATTGCGCCCAATATAGGATTGGCAGATGCAATTGTAGATATTGTTTCTAGTGGTAACACACTTTTTAAAAATAACCTAAAAGAGGTAGAAGAGATTTTAACGAGTGAGGCAATACTATCAGTTTCTCCTAAAATAGAGTCCAAAACGAAGCAAATATTAGAAAAACTTCAGTTTAGAATACAATCGGTTTTAAAAGCCAGAACTTCTAAATATGTATTGCTTAATGCGCCTAATAATAACATCAAAGAAATTATTAAAATTTTACCAGGAATGAAAAGTCCTACACTACTTCCCCTAGCCAAAGAGGGATGGAGTTCCCTACATTCGGTAATTGAGGAAGAAAGATTTTGGGAAGTAATCGACGATCTAAAAGCTAAAGGAGCTGAAGGCATCTTGATTTGTCCTATTGAAAAAATGGTGTTATAAAATTAAGTAGGTTTAACTAAGAACTAATATTTTTTAAATGGAGATTTTAATTTAAATTCAAGATTAAGAATATGCATATTATAAAAAATCCGTCGTCAGAAAAATGGTCAGACTTACTAAAAAGACCTACGCAAAGTCTTGAAAATATAGAGTCCAAAGTGAACGAGATATTTAAAGAAGTGAGCTCTAAAGGAGAGCAGGCTCTCTTAAAATATACGCAACAATTTGATGGTATTTCTTTACCAAATCTTAACGTAAGTCCACAAGAAATAGGGGAAGCAAAGAATTTGGTGCCAGAAGAATTGCAGCAAGCGATACAGCAAGCAAAAGAAAACATCACTAAATTTCACGCAGCTCAAAAAACTGGAAAAATAAATGTAGAAACGCAAAAAGGAGTACAATGCTGGCAAGAAAAACGTCCCATTCAAAAAGTAGGATTATATATTCCTGGGGGATCAGCACCTTTATTTTCTACTATTCTTATGTTAGCCATTCCTGCAAATTTAGCGGGCTGCCAAGAGATTGTTTTGTGTTCCCCTCCCAATAAAGAAGGAAAATTAGATCCTGCTATTTTATATACGGCAAATTTATGTGGTGTAACCAAGATTTTTAAAGTTGGAGGAATACAGGCCATTGCAGGAATGACGTTTGGAACAGAAAGTATTCCAAAAGTATACAAAATTTTTGGTCCAGGGAATCAATTTGTAACGGTAGCCAAGCAATTGGCGACCAAATATGATGTAGCTATAGATATGCCTGCGGGACCTTCTGAATTGCTCGTGTTTGCAGATGAAACAGCTAAAACTAATTTTGTAGCTTCAGATTTACTATCTCAAGCAGAACACGGAGCCGATAGTCAAGTAATTTTAGTAAGCACTTCAGAAAAGATGCTTCAGGAAGTAAAAGAAGAAGTGAAAAAGCAATTAGAATCGCTTCCGCGGAAGCAAATAGCGACTAAAGCAATTCAAAATTTTAAGCTTATTTTGATGAATACAGAAAAGTCTGCTTTAGCGCTTATCAATGAATATGCGCCAGAGCATTTTATTGTTGTTTCCAAAAATGAAGATTTTTTTATTGACGGAATTAAAAATGCAGGTTCCGTTTTTATAGGAAATTATACGCCCGAAAGTGCTGGAGATTATGCTTCTGGAACAAATCATACCTTACCTACCAATGGTTTTGCCAAACAATATAGCGGCGTAAATTTAGATAGTTTTTTAAAGAGTATGACATTTCAAAAAATAGATGCAACGGGAATTAAAAACCTAGGAAAAACAATCGAATTGATGGCGGAAGCAGAAGGTTTACACGCGCATAAAAATGCAGTAAGCTTACGCTTGAAGAGTTTGGAGTAAAATAAGCTTAGTTGGAACTATAAAAATGAACATAAATGATGTTTAATTTCTACCGAATACTACAGAAAATAAGGCTTAATAGAATACGATTTAGATATGAAAAAAGAATTTAACCTACAAAACCTAGTAAGGTCTAATGTAAGAAAGCTGCAAGCTTATTCATCTGCTCGCGATGAATTTAAGGCAAATAAAACCGGCATTACTTTTTTGGATGCAAATGAGAATCCGTTTGAAAATGGCCTCAATCGCTATCCAGATCCGCAGCAGCGTGAATTAAAATCCGCTTTAGCGAAATTAAAAAATGTAAAACCAACTCAGATTCTTTTAGGAAATGGGAGCGATGAAGTTTTAGATCTTTTATTTAGAGCTTTTTGTGAGCCTAAAGAAAATAATATCATCACTTTACCGCCAAGTTATGGTATGTACCGCGTTTTGGCAGAGATTAATGCGATTGAAAATAGAGAGGTTTTATTGGATGAAGATTTTGAACCTAACTTTCGTGCGATATTAGAGCAGCAAGACAACAACACCAAACTTTTGTTTATTTGTTCTCCAAATAATCCAACAGGGAATTCTTTTGATGCCCGAAACATTAAGAATCTATTGGAGAATTTTAATGGTTTGGTGGTGATTGATGAAGCGTATATAGATTTTTCGAGCTATGAAAGTTGGGTAAATTTTTTGGATATCTATCCTAATTTGGCGGTTGTGCAAACTATGTCTAAAGCTTACGGAATGGCGGGAATTCGTTTGGGAGTTGCTTACGCTTCCGCGGAAATAATCACGGTCTTAAACAAAATAAAACCTCCGTATAATATTAATGAAGTCACTCAGCAACACGCTTTAAAAAGAGTTTTGGATATAGATAAAGTAATGGTTGAAGTAGAATCTATTCTCAAGCAAAGAGAACAGCTTATTCCCGAATTATCGTCGATAGGATATTTTGAAAAAGTCTATCCTAGCGATGCCAATTTTGTACTGGTAAAAGTAGATAATGCCTTGCAAAGGTATCAAGAATTGATACAAAAAGGAATTGTGGTTAGAAATAGAACTCACGAACCTTTATGCGAAAATACGTTAAGATTTAGCGTAGGAACCCCCAAAGAAAATCAAAAATTAGTGCAAGTTTTAAAAGAAATGGATTCGTAGAAGTTTTTTTCTATAGCCTACTAAAATGTATTGTAAAAAATTGAATAAGATGAAAAAAGTACTTTTTATAGATCGTGACGGAACTTTAATTCTAGAACCCAAAGATCAACAAATTGATTGTTTAGAGAAGTTAGAATTTTATCCTGAAGCCATTTATTACCTTTCTAAAATTGCTAAAGAATTAGATTATGAACTGGTGATGGTGACTAACCAAGATGGTTTAGGAACCAAAGCATTTCCGGAAGAAGATTTTTGGCCTATTCAACACTTTATAGAAAAGGTATTCGCTAATGAAGGGGCTGTTTTTGTAGAAAGTTTAATTGATAAAACTTTTGCTAAAGACCAAGCAGATACAAGAAAACCAAATATTGGTTTATTAAAGCAGCAAGCCTACTTAGCAGAAGGTGAATATGATTTGAAGAACTCTTTTATGATAGGAGATCGGTTAACAGATATGGAATTTGCTTATAATTTTGGAGGACAAGGTATCTTTATAAATACGCACGTAGAATTAGGTGCAGATGAAATTAAAAATGATAAAAAGGAAGTTGTAAATGCAATTGCGTTAGAAACCAATTCTTGGCGAGAGATTTATGAGTTTTTAAAGCTAGAAAATAGAACAGCGCAGGTAAAGAGAAAAACCAATGAAACCAGTATTTCCATAGAATTAAATCTAGATGGTACAGGAAAGGCTCAAATAGATACAGGAATTGCATTTTTTGATCATATGCTAGAGCAAATTGCGCGCCATGGCAATATGGATTTAGTGATTGAAGTAAAAGGAGATTTGGAGGTAGACGAACACCACAGTATTGAAGACACGGCTATCGCATTGGGGGAAGTTTTTTCTAAAGCTTTGGGAAACAAACTGGGTATAGAGCGTTACGGTTTTTGCTTACCTATGGACGATTGTCTAGCGCAAGTTGCTATTGATTTTGGAGGAAGAAATTGGTTGGTTTGGGAAGCTGATTTTAAGCGAGAAATGATAGGCAAAATGCCTACAGAAATGTTTTATCATTTCTTTAAATCATTTACCGATGGCGCAAAGTCCAATTTAAATATTAAAGCAGAAGGCACTAATGAACACCATAAAATTGAAGCCATTTTTAAAGCTTTCGCAAAAGCCATGAAAGCGGCCGTAAAGCGAGATACAGAAAAAATGCTATTACCTTCAACCAAAGGAATGTTATAAAAGCCCCTTAACCCCCGAAGGGGGAATTTGATTTATATATTGATTTAGAAAGATGAAAAATAAAGAAAAAGAGTATTCCCCTTTCGGCGGAAATAAAGGGGACTTAGTCATCATTAATTACGGGGCGGGTAATATACAGAGCATTAAATTTGCTCTTCAGCGCATAGGTTTTGAAGCAATTTTATCTGATAATGCGGAAGAAATTCAGCAAGCCGATAAAGTGATTTTCCCTGGAGTTGGCGAAGCAAGTAGTGCCATGAACAAATTAAAAGCGACGGGATTAGATTTATTAATTCCTAAGTTAAAACAACCCGTATTAGGAATTTGTTTGGGAATGCAATTGATGTGTATGCATACGGAAGAAGGAAACACCGATGGCCTGAAAATTTTTAATACCCGAGTAAAACGTTTCTCTAATCAAGTAAAAGTGCCTCAAATAGGATGGAACCAAATTTCAGAATTAAAATCTGACTTATTCAACGGAATAAAGGAAGAAGAATTTATGTACTTGGTGCATAGTTTCTATGCAGAACCAAATTCAGAAATGATAGCGCAAACCAACTATGAGTTGAATTATGCTTCTGCTTTACGGAAAAATAATTTCTATGGCGTACAATTTCATCCTGAAAAAAGTAGTCTTGCTGGAGAGAAGATATTAGAGAATTTTTTGAAGTTAGAAAATTCATAAACAATAAAAATATTGAACTTAAATCACGTTGTGTCATGCTGAACTTGATTCAGCATCTCATCAAAAATATAAAATCCCACTTCCAATGAGAATTATACCCGCAATAGATATCATAAATGGTAAATGTGTCCGCTTGACAAAAGGCGATTACAGCACACAAAAAATATACGATAACAATCCATTAGAAGTCGCTAAGCGTTTTGAAGCGAATGGCATTAAACATTTACATTTAGTAGATTTAGATGGAGCTAAACATAAGCACATTGTAAATTATGAAGTTTTAGAAGAATTGGCTTCAAAAACAAGTTTAAAAATTGATTTTGGCGGCGGACTTAAATCTGATCAAGATGTAAAAATTGCTTTTGAAAGCGGCGCAAAACAAATCACAGGAGGAAGTATTGCAGTTAAAGATTCGTTTGCATTTAAACAGTGGCTGCAAGAATACGGTTCAGATAAAATTATTTTGGGTGCAGATGCTAAAGACGAAAAAATTGCCATAAGTGGTTGGCAAGAAGATTCTAAAGAAGAATTAATTCCGTTTATACAACAATATCAAAAAGAAGGTATACAGTATGTAATTTGTACCGATATTAGTAAAGATGGGATGCTGGAAGGACCTTCTTTTGATTTGTACAAAAAAATATTAAAAGAAACTGTCAATCCGAGCGGAGTCGAGAAATTGAAATTGATTGCTTCTGGGGGAATTTCTAGCTTTGAAGAGCTTCCTCAACTTTCCAAATTAGGCTGTGAAGGCGTAATTATAGGAAAAGCCATTTATGAAAATAGAATCAGTTTAAAACAATTGCAAAACTATATACTAACCCCATCTTCTTATGCTCACTAAAAGAATCATCCCGTGTTTGGATATCAAAAACGGAAGAACCGTGAAAGGAATTAATTTTCTAGATTTACGTGATGCTGGTGATCCAGTTGAATTAGCTGCATTTTATGCTAAAAATGGAGCAGATGAATTGGTGTTTTTAGACATTTCGGCGACAGAAGAAAAACGGAAAACCTTAGCTAATTTGGTGCTTCAAGTAGCCGAAAAAGTGAATATCCCTTTTACTGTAGGTGGCGGTATTTCTTCCGTAGAAGATGTAGATGTTCTATTACAATGCGGAGCAGATAAAGTTTCTATAAATTCTTCCGCAGTTAAAAGACCAGAGTTAACCAACGAACTTTCTGCTAAATTTGGAAACCAATGTATCGTGGTGGCTATTGATGCAAAGCAAATTCATGGAGAATGGATAGTGCATTTGGTTGGTGGTAAAAAGGCCACAAAACTCAATTTATTCACTTGGGCAAAAGAAGTAGAAAAGCGTGGCGCTGGCGAGATTTTATTCACCTCTATGGATCATGATGGTACTAAAAATGGATTTGCTAATGAGGCGCTCTCTCGCTTATCTCAAGAACTTAATATTCCCATTATCGCTTCTGGCGGTGCGGGAACTATAGAACATTTTTCTGATGCTTTCACAGAAGGAAAAGCAGACGCAGCATTGGCAGCAAGTGTTTTTCATTTTAAGGAAATCGCAATTCCAGACTTGAAGAATTATTTAAGTTCCGAAGAAATTTTAGTGAGAAAATAGAATACTAACGTCAAACGAGCTTTGATTTAGCATCACACTACAATGTATGTGGTAAAATTTTAATGATGAGATCCTGAAAAAAGTTTAGGATGAGAAAAAAATAATAAATGTTACCTCGAGCCTTTCGTCTTCGCTCAAGACAGGTTAAGGTCGAGAGGTTATTTAAAAATATAAATAAATGGATATAGATTTCAATAAAAATAATAACGGACTAGTACCTGCCATTATTCAGGATTACAAAACACAAAAAGTTTTGATGTTGGGGTATATGAATGAAGAGGCTTTTTTAGAAACCAATCAAACCAAAAAAGTAACTTTCTTTAGCAGAAGTAAGCAACGATTGTGGACGAAAGGGGAGGAGAGCGGAAATTTTCTTCATTTAGTTAATATAAAACTAGACTGTGATAAGGATACGCTTTTAATTCAGGTAATCCCAAAAGGTTCTGTTTGTCACACTGGGAGCGATACGTGTTGGCAAGAAGAAAATAAGCAAGATTATGGTTTTATTTCTGAATTAGAACAAATTATCGAAAATCGAAAAAATAGAGCCAATTCCGAAGAAAGTTATATTGCTGCTTTATTTGAGAAGGGAATGAATAAGATTGCTCAAAAAGTAGGAGAAGAAGCCGTGGAAGTGATTATAGAAGCAAAAGATAATGACACAAAATTATTTTTAAATGAATCGACAGATTTGTTGTTTCATTACCTAATTTTGCTAAAAGCTAAAGGTTACTCTATTCAAGATGTGATTAACATTTTAGAAGAGCGTCATCAAAATTAAAAATATATGCAATCAGTTTCTAAAGAAATGCTTCAGTTTTTAGAGAAGCTAAAAGTTAATAATAATCGGGAGTGGTTTGATGAGCATAAACCCGAATTTAAAAGCTTAGAGGCAGATATAAAACTTTTTTATAATGAGGTAAGTGCATTATTGCAAAAACACGATCGTATTGAAAAAACGAAAGCCTTTAGAATTTATAGAGATGTACGTTTTTCAAAAAATAAAACTCCTTACAAACAGCACGTTGCGGCAAGTTTCACTAGAAAAAAACCTGCATTAAGAGGTGGTTATTATTTACATCTACAACCCGATAATAAATCTCTTATTGCGGTGGGTTTTTGGGCTCCCAATAAAGAAGACCTCAAACGCATCCGTAAAGAATTAGAAATTGATGCGAGTGATTTTAGAGCAATTCTACAAGATAAAAATCTGCGTAAGTATTGGAACGAACTCCAAGGAGAAACTTTAAAAACAGCTCCGCGTGGTTTTGATAAAACCCATAAAAATATTGATTTAATCAATCATAAGCAGTTTACTTTTAGCAAAAATTTCACCGATAAAGAAGTTTTACAACCTAATTTTGCTGAAGTGATAGATGAGCATTATAAAGCAATTAGACCCTTTTTTGATTATATGAGCGAAATTTTGACGACAGATTTAAACGGACGTTCTTTAATAGATTAGAAATATGCAGCGTAAAAAGTTTTTTTATCTTATTGAATTGCAATATTTAGGTTTTCGTTATCACGGTTGGCAAAAACAACCCGATGTGTTAACCGTGGAAAAAATGGTAGAACGAACGCTTTCCTATATTCTCGACCGCAAAAGATTTAAAGTCATCGCTGCTGGAAGAACCGATGCAAAAGTATCTGTTAATCAAACCTATATAGAATTATTTCTAGAGGAAACGCCGCTAGATTTAGAAGATTTTTTTACATTACTCAATCAAAACTTACCTCAGGATGTAAGAGCATTAAGCATAAAAGAAACCGATGCTAAATTTAATATCATTCAGCATCCTAAAGTAAAGGAATACATTTATTTGTTTAGCTACGGAGAGAAATTTCATCCTTTTTGCGCTCCGTTTATGATTCACATTTCAGAAGAATTAAATATTGCTGAAATGAAAAAAGCAGCTCAGCTCTTTGAAGGCGAGCACGATTTTAGGTCGTATTGCTACAAACCTACACCTAAAACGGAAACACGTGGAACTATCATTCATTGCGAATTGAAAGATAACACCTTGTATACGGCTAATTTTTTCCCAGAAAAAAGCTATATGCTTCAAGTGAAAGGAGAAGGTTTTAAGCGACATCAAATACGCTTGATGATGGGCGTGCTTTTAGATATAGGGAAGGGGAAAATTGATCTAGAATTCATCAAGCGCACTTTAGATCCAAAGGAAGATATTAAGTTAGAGCATATTGCTCAAGCTTCAGGATTAATGCTGCATCATGTGACTTTAAAGTAAGCTTATGGAAAAACAAAAACTAATAAAAAATAGTTCATTAATTATTACAGCTGCTATTTTCGCTGTCCTAATTTTATTATATTTTTTCTATCCCAATTTTCAGCAAGGGTTTAATGAATTTTGGGAGGTTTTAATGACAGGTAATGAAGAAAAAATAGCCAATGAAATAAAAAGTTACGGTGCGTATGGAATTGCGATCATTATCTTATTTATTATTTTGCAAATGTTTCTAATTATCTTTCCTTCTTGGCTCCCTATGATTGTTGCAGCCCTGGTGTACGGTATTTGGCCATCTATATTAATTTCTTCTACAGGAGTTTTTCTGGCTTCTACATTGGGATACTTTATTGGAATACAGCTTAATGAGAACGCATTACAAAAATTTATAAGTGAAAAAATATATAAAAAACTAGAATATTGGGTTTCCAATTATGGGTTTTGGAGTGTGGTACTTTTTAGAATTTCTCCTTTTTTATCTAATGATGCGATTAGCATTATTGCCGGAGGATTGCAAATGAAATATGTAAAGTTTATTTCTGCCACCATGTTAGGCATTATTCCGCTTGCGACGGCTATTGCCTTTTTTGCTCAAGATATAAATACGCTAAAAACAGGAATGTATTGGATTGGCGGAGCAGGAGTTCTTTTTTACGTAGCTTTTGTAATTATAGATCACAAAAAAAGAAAAAAACAAAATTCATCACAATAAAACTGCATATCCGTTTAGTTTCCAGTATAATCAAATAATAGTTTTAATGTCCTGTCGAGCGGAGTCGAGACGCTTTTGTTTAACCTTTCGACTAAAGCTTGTCTTGAGCGATAGTCGAAAGACTCAAGGTGACAAAAACTACTTTGAGGAATGAAAGCGGATAAACACCAATAAAGTAATTTTCTTGGTGACACAGCTTTTTATAGCCACTTTTTTCGCTTAAAATACCATAACATCATAAAAAAAAGAAAAAGCATTACTCCCCAAACATAAAAATAGGAATATTTAAAATGTAGCTCCGGCATATAATCAAAATTCATCCCATAAACGCCTGCAATAAAGGTTAGCGGAATAAAAATACTAGCCATAATAGTTAGTACCTTCATCACCTCATTCATTTTATTGCTAATCGTAGTCATATACATATCCATAAGTCCCCACGTCATCTCTCTATAAACTTCAATATTTTCAGAAACTTGAATAATGTGGTCATATAAATCTCTTAAATAATGATGTGTTTTTTCGTGAATAAGAGGATGTTCTCCTTTTTCTAAACGATTAATGACCTCTCTTAAAGGATATATCGCCTTACGTATTCTAATTATTTCTCGCTTTAATTCTTGAATATCTTGGGTAATATTTTCATCTGGGTTTTCTAGAAAAAGACTATCCTCTAAGGTTTCAATCTTATCGCCCATCGTTTCAATAATGACAAAATAATTATCTATAATGGCATCTAAAACCGCATAAGCAAGATAATCTGCGCCAGAGTTTCGTATTCTTCCTTTAGAATTTTTAATATGGTCTCTTAGTCCGTCAAACACATCGCCATCAGCCTCTTGGAAGGTAAGTATATATTTATTGCCCATCACAATACTAATGTGCTCTTTCACCAATTCACCAGCATCGGTATAATACAGCATTTTTAGCACAATAAAAATATAGTTCTCATATTCATCAATTTTAGGGCGTTGTTGCGTGTTTACAATATCCTCAAGAATTAAAGGATGTAACTTATAAAACTTTCCCAATTGTTCAATTTCTTTGATAGTATTTAGGCCGTTAACGTTAATCCACGTTACGTTTTCAGACTCCTTGTATGGAAATACTTCTTTTACATCATTTGTATATTTTACTTGATGACTCTCTTTATTGTAATCTATAATTTCTAAAGAGGTAGAAAGGTTTTCTTTGCTTCCTACATAGACTACTTGCCCAGGAACCTGATTAAAGGATGTATTTTTTACCTTTACTCTTCTATGCTTCTTTTTTCTTTTGCTCATGTCTTAGTTTGGGATAGGAGAGGGCTCTAATAATTGTAAGCTATCCATTAAACGTTTTTTTACCATATTCATCATGCGTTTGTTCAATGCTGAAGAATTTTGAATATATATTTCATATTCTTCCGTAGTAAATTGTCCAATGATCATTCCCTTTACGCTATTTCTAAATTTAGTATCTTTTTGAATGGCATTCTCAATGTAGGTAATTCTTTTGTCTAAAGAGAGTTGAGAAAATACAATTTTATGTTTCTGAATGTAATTTTTAAACACTGCTATAAGTAAATCATGCTGCAATTTAATTACAGGTCTGAGTGTTTTATTCTGAAATTTTTCATCGAAAGACATATTTTCTCGAAGTTGAATCCCTTCAATCACTGGTCTTATTTCTAGTAGGTCTTTATTTCTTTGCATCATCATACATAGATTTTTATGAAAGATACAAATTCATATATTTTCTATATGTTAAATTAAGGAGGGCTTATTGAATTCTTTTTCACAAAATCTTAATAGTTAAAGTCATCTTAATAGAATCACGTTCTAGCGCACTATTCTTATTTTTATGGAGAATGAATTTATACAAATATGATCAAATCTATCAATCCATATACGAACGAAATTATTGAAAAATTTAAACAAGACTCAAAGAGTAGCGTCAGCAAAAAAATAAAATTAGCAGATAAAACTTTTCAAACTTGGAGTAAAACGGATTATGCCCGAAAAAAGACTTTAATGCTTCAATTGGCAAAGGAATTAAAGAAAAATAAGAACGAATATGCGCTTGCCATTACCAAAGAGATGGGGAAACCTATATCTCAAGCGATTTCCGAAATAGAAAAATGCGCTTGGGTTTGTGAATATTATGCTACTAATGCCAAATCTCAATTAAAGCCTCTAGAGATAGAAACTGATGCCAAAAAATCTTATGTACGGTTTGATCCTATTGGAGCTGTTTTAGCGGTAATGCCTTGGAATTACCCGTTTTGGCAGGTATTTAGATTTGCAGTACCTTCATTAATGGCTGGAAACGTATGCCTTCTTAAACACGCTACTAATGTGATGCGCAGTGCAGAAAATATACAACAAGCTTTTATTAATGCAGGTTTCCCAGAAGGTTGCTTTCAAAATTTAATCATTAAAAGTGGTAAAGTTGAAGATGTAATTAGAAATAAAAGGGTGAAAGCAGTCACACTTACGGGAAGCAAAGCTGCAGGGAGCTCTGTAGCTTCTATTGCTGCGGAAGAAATTAAAAAATCGGTTTTAGAGTTGGGAGGTAGCAATGCCTTAGTCGTTTTTGAAGATGCTAAAATAGAGGAAACCGTTAAAACTTGTGTGCAGGCAAGATTTCAAAATACAGGACAAAGTTGTATTGCAGGAAAAAGATTACTGATTCATGAATCTATTTATTTAGAATTTATAGAACGCTTTATTACGGAAGTACGCGAACTTAAAAGCGGAAATCCAGAAGATGAAGATACGTTTATTGGGGTTATGGCTTCTGAAAAACTTGCTAAAGAATTAGAAGCGCAATTGACTTCTTCCGTAGAGAAAGGCGCCAAAATCATTTTGGGAGGAAAACGCAGCAAAGCGTATTTTGAGCCTACTGTAGTGATAAATGTACATAAAAAATCACCTCTTTTTGAAGAAGAAACTTTTGGTCCCGTAATGGCAGTAACCTCTTTTAAAACCGATATGGCAGCTTTAGATTTAATTAACCGCTCTAAGCTTGGACTCGGGGTTTCCCTTTTTACAGAAGATTTAGAAAGAGCAAAAGCTATGATTCCACAAATTGAAGACGGAGCCGTATTTATAAATGAAATGGTAAAAAGCGATCCGCGTTTGCCTTTCGGCGGAACAAAAGAATCTGGTTTTGGCCGGGAGTTATCTTCTTTTGGTATTCATGAATTTGTCAATAAGAAAACGGTTTATATAAAATAGGTATTCTAACTGATTCTTAGCAGGTTAAATAAGAATGTTCATTTTTATTAAAATTAAGGCATTTAAAAGCTTGATTTTTTTAAAACAATTAATATATTTGCACCGCTTTAACGCATAAGGGTTGCATAGCTCAGTTGGATAGAGCACCTGCCTTCTAAGCAGGCGGTCCCAGGTTCGAATCCTGGTGCAATCACTTATTAAATTTAAAACCTCTTGTTTTTCAAGAGGTTTTTTGTTTTTAAAATGTTTTATAATTTACATTAATAGAATAGATTCTAAAAATGGTATAGTTTTACTATTTCTCATAGATTTTGTAATAATATAAGTAGTTTTTTAACATACAAAATACCGAATTGAACCGATAGAAAGGAATTAGATGGGAAGAAAAAAACCTTACGATAAAGTACCAACTTACGACAAAATGCTAATTCCGACAGTATAAGCACTTAAGGAGTTGGGAGGTTCTGGTTCAATTGATGAAATTAATGAAGAGGTATATAAAGTTGCTGGATATAACGAAGAGATTCTAGAAATACCACAGGACGAAAATGGCGTACAGACCAAAGTAGAATATCGTTTAGCTTGGGCAGGAACATATTTAAAAAAATTCGGAATACTTGATAATTCTTCTCGTGGAGTTTGGGCATTGGTAGATAACGAAATCGAGCCAAATAAATTAAATTCCGATAAAATTGTAAAATTTGTTCGAGAAAAAACACGAAAATCAAAAACAGACAAGCCAACAAGTTCAAAATTAAAAAATGAGGAAGTTGAGGATGAAATAGAAGATAAAATTGATTGGAAAGAAAACTTAATATCCGTACTGCTTACAATTGATCCCTCTGCATTTGAGCGATTATGCCAAAGACTTCTAAGAGAAAGTGGATTTTTCCAAGTCGAAGTTACTGGTAAATCTGGAGATGGAGGAATTGATGGAAAAGGAATTGTTCGCATTAACGGATTTTTGAGTTTTCACGTCTTTTTTCAATCAAAGAGATATAAAGGTTCAGTCAGTTCTGGCGATGTCAGAGATTTTAGAGGAGCAATGCAAGGTCGTGCAGATAAAGGATTGTTCATCACAACAGGAAATTTTACGAGAGAAGGTGTTAAAGAAGCTGCGCGCGATGGTGCCCCACCGATTGATTTAATTGATGGCGAGCAACTTTGCGAAAAGCTCAAAGAATTAAAATTAGGAGTTGAAACTGAATTTATTGAGGAAGTTATAATAAATCCGGAATGGTTTGATAAGATTTAAGTAGCGTATTACTTAGCATAACCAAGTACTCCGTCAGTACAAGTATTTCATTAGTAAAAGAGTTAAAACACTCCCTCCATTTTTTTCAAGAAAATTTATTTAAATACATCCTATAATAATCTCGAATTTGCATTAGTGAATACGTTGCTAAGTATTATAGTTTATTGATCATAAATTACTATACTATACGAAGTCGAGCTTAAACGCAAAACTTGTAGGAAATTCAAAATTAGATATTATTTCTTATTTTATGTATAGTTATTATTCCCAGTAAAATATTTAAATCTTGTTATTTTAGATACTTGATTTGTTAGAACGATATAAAATATTCTCCGTTTAAACTTTCTCAATAACTCGTGCAAATACTGTATTTTCACGAAATGGATTAGAACTTCAACAGCATGAAATATAGAAATAGAGAAAAAAATAAAAAATGGATTGTAATTTATGCCATTATTGCGGTCGTCTTATTTGTTGTATATTATTTACTAAACTTAGAGGTACTAGACGCTTATGATAAGTATATACCCTTTTTGAAAAAATTTACTTTAAGTTTAATCTTAATTTCCATCATCTTTATGATTAGTAAAATCGTAGGGAGAATTGTGAATAATCAAAATCATCTTGAAGGAGATCGGTATAATCTTTTGCGAATTATACGTTTTATTTCTATTGTTCTTAGTCTCATTGTCGTGACTTCTTTCTTGTTTCAAAATCTATTGGCCGCCGCTGCGACATTAGGTTTATTTTCTCTTATTTTGGGTTTTGCTTTGCAGGCTCCCATTACTTCTTTTATAGCTTGGGTGTATCTAATATTCCGACGCTCTTATTTGGTAGGAGATCGTATTCAAATAAAAGGATTTCGTGGAGATGTTTTAGAAATCAGCTATTTAGATACTTCCATTTTGGAGTGTAGTGGAGACTATTTAGGAAACGATAGAAAAAGTGGTAGAACCATTAGATTTCCAAACAGTCTTATTTTAAAAGAGGAAATAACAAATTATTCTGGCCCAGATGTTCCCTTCATTTGGAATGAAACTCCGCTTCAAATTGCTTTTACAAGTGATTTGCAGTTTGTGGAAGATTGTCTTTTAACTGTTTGTCTTGATGATTTTAAAGAACGTTATCCCCAGTTGGATGCGCAAAAGAAAAATGAATGGGAACCCGCGGTGTATTTCAGAATAAATTCTTATGCTTGGATGGAAGCGGTGATATCTTATCCTGTGGAGCCATTAGATACGACGGGACGTAGAAATCGTATTTTAAAAAATGCACTGCCTAAATTAAACGGTGCCCCAGATAAAGTTCAATTTCCTGAAGGCTCTTTCCGCTAAAAGAAAAATACGTTCAATTCGGCTTAAAATTTTAGTGGGATTACTTCCGTATAAAAATGAAATTCAGTAACTAATTTTTTTTACTAGAAATAGAGATTGTTTAATACAATTAGAGAATCCTTACTTTTTATAAAAATCTGCATTTGTAAAGTGATTTTATTTTTTCTTCTCCATATTTTCATCTTCAATTTCTCTAGCTTTAGATAATGCACTTGCCACCAAACCTGCAGGAATGGTGACAATACCTACTCCTATTAAAAGCATAAAAAAAGTGAAGATTTTATCACCTACGGTAATGGGGAAAACATCGCCATAACCTACAGTGGTTAAGGTTACAATTCCCCACCAAGCGCTATGTATGACCGAGGAAAAAACATCTGGTTGCGCTTCGTTTTCAAAATAATAAATTCCTGCTGAAGCTAAAAAAAGAAAAATAAGAGTCACAATTAAAAATAAAATCACTTCTTCTTTAACTAATTTTGCTGCAATATGAAACCTAAAAAGCGCTTTATTATACCTATTAATTTTAGAGCCCTAAAACACTCTAAAATATCCTAAAAGCTACTTAATACTCTGAGATCGTAAACCTTGCTTAGCTAAAAAGGGAAAATCGCCAAAAAATCGATAATACCGTAAAAGCTTAAAATATAGCTAAATGGTTTCTTGGCAAAATAGATTCTTAGTAGATACTCTAGGCTAAAAATGAACACACAAAACATTTCAAATAATATAGCAAGGCTATGGTAGCGGCCGAATTATTATGTAATGTTTCAATGGTAAATGCCACAAGAGATAAGAGAATTAAAACCTGAATAAAATAGTCAAAGATTTTACCCTTTCTAGTAGGATTATCTTCAATAATCTCTCGTAATTTTTTTCTCACTAATTGTGATTGAAGATTATAATGCAGAAAATAGATTTTTTCTGTTAAACCAAATGCAAATATACCTAAAATTCTTCTTTAGATAATTTTTTGACATGTATCCATGTAAAAATAAACCATTATTATAGGTTCATTGTAATTTCTATTTTTTTGCAGAATTTATGATTAGTCTCTATTTTGTTTTATCCAATCTAAGACCAGCGGAGATAATTCTTTAACGGAATTTCTGGAAAGTGTAATTCTGCTATGATTGTAATCTTCTAAACTTCCATTTTCTTTGGAACAATAATACAACCGATTTTCTTTATTTTTAAAAGCATCTAGAAAATCTTCACAGCCTTTTTTGGGAGCAATAAAGTTGTCTCCCTTGGCACAATTGGAAAGAATGGGAATAGTGATGCTAGGCATTTTTTCCAAATAGTTAAAACCGTCTTCTCCTAAAAAATTACGATTCAAATTCCAACTGAACCATTGCTTTAGAGTGTAATAGGTTTCGCTATTTTCAGTAGAACCGACAGATTTGGCCAGAACTTTTCCTAGCAAAGCTGAAAAATACTTTCCCATTAAAATTCTAGTTTTTCCTTTTAGCTTTGTTCCAGCTCCGAAGGCCTGCACTGCAAACATGCTAATGCTGGTTATATAAGTTTTATAAGCCAGATTTTTAATTAGAAACATCGTTAAGGCAATTCCGCCGCCGCTATGCACGATACAGTGCAAGCGTTTTAATTTGATGTTATGAATGAGAAAATCAAATGTGGCGTGTATATCATAGATTGCAATTGTTTCTAAATTAAATTTCTTTCCGCTATTAGAACTTTCTCCGTGATTTCTCCATTCCATCACCCAGCAGGTGAAACCTTTTCTGGTGAGAACGGAAACAATTCCATTGAAAATTTTCCTATTGGAAAAAGCTCCTTGAATTAAAAGAATATGTTTATTTAAATCCTTTTCTGAATTTAATTTCCAAAGAGCAATCCTAACACCATCTTTTGTCTTTATAGGATAAAGTTTCTCTTTCAGATTTGTTTTTCTTATTCTAGTCAAGATCTTGCTTTAATTCTCCTTTGTTTTGTGCTTTTCAAAATAAAGTATTTTATATCACAATTTGATTTTAAATATTAGAAAAGCGTTCATGTTTTGGAGTGTTTCATTCTTTCAATTTCGTGTCATGCGCGTAACTCAAACTTCTAGTCAGTTTCCATGCTCCGTTCTCTAAGAGCCAGAGGTGAGTGAATTTAGCCGAACTCGCAAAACGTTCCTTTTCACTGGCTACCTTCTCATAAAATCTATGTGTAGCAGTTTGAATCGCTCCGTATAGTTTACTATTTTTATAAAGCGGATAAATTTCTACGCTCTTTTTTACTAATTCCCTTCTAGATTGATACGTATTGGGGCGAGAACATAGGCCATTTCGTAAATTAGATAAAAACTCTTGCTTGTTTGAAGTTCCGCTTTTGTCATGATAAAATTCGAGGTCTTCACTCATTAATACCTCAAACTGACTTATGTCGCAAGTATTAAAACCTACATCAAAAAGCAAACTATCTTTTGACATAATGGTTTTATATAAATGAGAGTTTCTCTCCTCTTGTGCAATTAAAAAAAGGGAGGTCAAACTCAATATCAGTATTAAAATTGATTTGATCATGGTGTATTGTTTTAAAAAGCATTTAAACAGCGATAAATTACCGTCAACTTTTTCATTAATAGATGTTGCATAAAGTTTATTAGAAATAAATTTTTGTAAAGTAAAAGTAGGAAAGTTTAATCCATTCATTCGTGTTTGCTACTTTTTCTTATACTGTTGAGAAATATAGGTCTAAAAGTTTTTACTTCAGAAATAATTTTCATTTAATTCAAGAGTATTCTCTCAACAAATTGCTTGATGCAAATCAGTGTTTATGGCTATATTTGTAAAATAAATGTCAAAGCTTAAAATTGTAAATATTTATGTCCCATATGCTTTTTAATCCATTCCAAGACTTAACTTTTGATGAACATTTCTGTTTTCTTTCGGGAGTTTTAGCAACAGAAACGATAAGTGTTTTTCCAGAGTGGTTAATGCAACATTTTAAATTGGGCGAGGAGAGAATTGAAATGATGGACAAAACAAAGTCTTACCAATACGCCGATCTCAAATTGCCATGTTCGCCAAAAGTAAAGCAAGCTTTTGAAGCTTTAGATGTAAAAGTGCGTACGGCTTATAACAAAGGTTATGAAGGCATGTCCGCCTTAGAAGAAGAGCAGCTTTTTCAATGGACAGGGAGAATGGTGTATGGTTTACTGTATTATGAAATGCTTTACGAAAGAGATAGGCTATTGAGACTAGGGAAGGAGTTTCAACTTTCTACACACCTTAAAAAACGCTTTGGTAATTTTCATCTCATGCTACAATCTATTATAGAGCCTGTAACTTTTATTGGAAAAAAGCCTTGGAGTATAGCTGTTTTCCCACTTAAATATTCTTCAGATATTTTTAGCTATCGCGACGATGCGATAAGTTTGATGTTCTCTTTTGGAGTTAATGGCTTCGGATTTATCGCGTGTTTACAAGATAATGGTATTGTGGGAGAGAGTCAAAAAGAGATCCTACATAAAATGGAAGGACACGTTTTACATCCCGTTCAATTTGAAGAATTATACGCTAGGTTTCATTATTCAGATTATATATTGCAATATAGGCCAGAGCAAAAAATAGAGAATGTTGAAAATGGAGTTACGGTAGAGACTATTCCTATTCAACCCATTGCAAATAAACCTATTTTTGGGTTATGGAGCGATGATATATTTGCCCAGTTATTGTCTAACTATTGGCAAGTTTATGGTATTGAAAGAGAACATATTCTTAGATTTCAGAAGCCACCGCTAAGCTTTTTAGAGCATCCATATTCTAAAGATTTTATTGATCCGGAATCTATTGAATTACCTTTCTAACTCATTAATTCCCTTATATACGTGGTTTAGGAGGTATTTTAGAAAGGCTTTGCTGTTTCACTACTCTCACTTCTAGATGTTAAGCTATTGCTAATTAAGATAATTCTAAGATTGTATCTTACTTCTGTTTGTATATTTAGACAACTTAAAAATTATACGATGAAAACGACCAGAGAAAAAGCAAAAGAAGATAGCCATAAAAATTTAGTAAATAATCTTCAAGAATTATTAGAAAAAAATTACGATGCAGAAAAGGGTTTTAAAAAAGCCTTAGAAGATTCTGATCACGAAAATTTGAAAGAATTTCTAAAATATCAAGCAGTGAAACGTAGCCGATTTGCTACAGAAATTGATAAAATACTTCGTGATTTGGGTGAAAAGCCGAAAGAAGATGGAAGTGCGCTTGGGACGGCGCATCGCGCTTGGATTGATGTAAAAACTGCATTTACTGGAAAAGATGATGAAGCTATTCTAGAAGAGTGTATTCGTGGAGACAAAGCAAGTATAGAGGAATATGAAGGGAAGATGAAAACGAATGATTTTCCTGCAGATATCAGCAAAGTTTTAGATAAGCAGCTCATGGATATTCAGCAGACATTGTCTACAGTTAAATGTTTAGAAAATTTAGAGGAAAATTGGAAATAATTTTAGTTCTAAATTAAACTACGTGCAAACTTCTAAGTAGTACTTTTAAAGTTTGAAAATTAATTACTAAAAATTCAGAAATGAGAATGCATTTTATAGCGTTTTTTATTTCTGAATTTTTTTATAGAACAAAGAATTGATTTTACCAGATAAGAAAGAGATAAAACAAATAGAATTCAATTTTTCAGAATTAACAATTTGCGTATCCGCTTTCATTCTTAAAACTAGTTGTTATCACCTTTAGCCTTCCGACTATTGCTCAAGACAAGCTTTAGTCGAAAGGTTAAACAAGTGAGCAGCTCAACTCCGCTCGATGTGACAATTAATACTACTATTTGATTACAGTGGACGCTACGTGGATATGTATTTAAGAATCAATCTTAGTTTAATGGAATGTTACGTCAACACAATATTCCATTTCACAAAAAAAATAACCAAAAACGTCAATTTTAATTCTAAACCCTTACCAAGATAAAAATCTTTTAGTTAACTTGGGGTACTACTTATTAACGAACAAAATTTTAAGTTATGGCGAATGAATCAAAAGAAAATAACGAGAAAAATTCAAATCAGAAGATAGATGATTTAAAAAAAAATGAAAAGAATTCAGCAGGAAAAGTATTCACCACAAATCAAGGATTAAAAGTTAATGATACCAATAATTCATTAAAAGCAGGCGAACGAGGTTCCACTTTGCTGGAAGATTTCTTGTTGAGAGAAAAAATTACTCATTTTGATCATGAAAGAATACCAGAGCGTATTGTTCATGCAAGAGGTAGTGCTGCTCACGGTTATTTTGAATTGTATGAGAGCATTGGTCAATATAGTAAGGCAGGTATATTTAATGACACCAACCGCAGGACACCAGTTTTTACAAGGTTTTCTACGGTAGCAGGTTCTAAAGGATCTGCAGATTTGGCGAGAGATGTTCGGGGTTTTGCAGTTAAATTTTATACAGAGGAAGGTACTTGGGATTTGGTAGGTAATAATATGCCTATATTCTTTATTCAAGACGCGATGAAGTTTCCAGATTTAGTACATTCGGTTAAACCTGAACCTAAAAATGAAATTCCTCAGGCCGCTTCTGCTCATGATACTTTCTATGATTTTGTTTCTCGCGCCACAGAAACTCTTCACAATCAAATTTGGGTAATGAGTGATAGAGCGATTCCAAGAAGCTTTAGAATGATGGAAGGTTTTGGAATTCATTCCTTTAAATTAATTAATGATCAGGGAGAAGCTCACTTCGTAAAATTTCATTGGAAACCTAAATTAGGCGTACATTCCGTTACTTGGGACGAGGCGGTAAAAATTAATGGTGCCGACTCAGATTTTCATAGACGCGATTTATGGGAAGCTATTGATGAAGGCCATTATCCAGAATGGGAATTAGGAATTCAAGTAGTGCCAGAAGAAGATGAACATAAATTTGATTTTGATTTATTGGATCCAACCAAACTAATACCAGAAGAATTAGTTCCTGTTCAGATTATTGGAAAAATGGTATTGAATAAAAATCCAGAAAATTTCTTTGCTGAAACGGAACAAGTAGCTTTTTTACCAGGACATATTGTCCCGGGAATAGATTTTACCAACGACCCCTTACTTCAAGGACGTTTATTTTCATATAGAGATACTCAACTTTCTAGATTGGGAGGACCTAACTTTCATCAAATACCAATTAATCGTCCTGTAGGAGTAACTCATAATAATCAGCGTGATGGACATATGCAAATGGATATTCCAAAGGATCCTACGGCATACTTTCCAAATTCTTTAAACGGGGGTTGTCCACATATGGCTAAAATGGCTGAAGGAGCGTTTCATTCTCACGAAGAACGTGTAGATGCGAAAAAGGTAAGAACAAGAAGCGAAAGTTTTAGTGATCATTTTTCACAACCCGCTTTATTTTATAGAAGCTTATCAGATTGGGAAAAAGAACACGTAGCAGATGCATATACTTTTGAGCTTGGTAAATGTAACCACGTACATATTAAAGAACGTATGCTATGGTTAATTTCTAAAATTGATGAAAACTTAGCCGAAAAAGTTGCAGAAGGATTAGGTTTAGATATTCCAAATGATATTGAAAAACCCATCAATCAAGCTATTGGTGCAGATGCAGATGTAGAAAAGCATCAACCGCCAGAGAAGAAGAATTATTTAGATAAAGATTTCGCTTTAAGTCAAGCGAATACGAAATTTGAAAGTATTGCTACTAGAAAAATCGCAGTTCTTGTAGCGGAAGGATTTTGTATGAAAGATTTCAGAAATATGAAAGATGCTCTTGAAAAAGAAGGCGCAGCGGTAAAAATTATTGCTCCTCATGGAGGAAGTGTTTTTTGCGATGAGAAAATGAAGCATGAAGTAGATGCTGCAATAATGACTACAGAAAGCGTATTGTATGACGCCGTTTATATTCCTGGAGGAAAAGAATCTGTCGAGAAATTAGGAGAGAAATCTAAATTTCACAAGTTTATAAATGAGGCATTTAAGCACTGTAAAGCTATCGCTGTAGATAATGAAGGTGAACACATATTGGATGAAACTTTCGTTTCTAAGCATAAAGAAGACAAAGCCATTTTCATCAATGCAAAGCCAGAGTTATTTATAGAAGCTATTAAAAAACACCGTAATTGGGATAGAATGGATATTGCAGAGAGCGTTCCTGCTTAAATCTAAAGAAATCTATAAATCTATATTCAAATATGCATAAAGGCGAAGCTTTAAAGCTTCGCCTTTTTTTTTGTAATAAATTCAAGCTTGAAGAAGTAAGAAATTTGGTGTCAAATACTTCGTCAAGTAATATTTATAAAACTGAAATTAAAATTTATTCTGGTACGCTGAAGGAAGAATTCCGAAGTGATTTTTAAAAGTCTTAGAGAAGTAACTTTTGCTAGAGATTCCTACAGCTTCAGAAACTTGACCTAGGGAATAATCCTTAGTTTTGAGTAGAATAGAAGCCTTAAGCATACGCTGATTCATAACATATTGATTTACAGTTATACCAAATTTAAATTTAAATCCTGTTTGTAACTTATTGGGGTTTAAACCACTTTTACGTGCCAAATTCTCTACTTTTAAATCTTTGCTTAGATCTTGAGCAATAAATTCGGCTATTTCTGATATTTGATGTAATTCACTTTGTCTTAATATGGATTTATCTTGGTCAGATTTTAAATCATCTTGAAATAGAGCAATCTGTTTAATAAATATTTCTAAAGCCTTAGCTTCTAAAAATAATTTACGCAGCATCATTTCATTTTCATGTTCATGTAATGATGAGATTAGCTGCTCAAAGGCTATGCTATAAAAACCTTTATGATAAAAAGCACGGGTAGCTAGTGAGTCGTAAAATAAAGATTTAAGATCATTGTCTAATTGAGAAACTTCACATTTTAAATCAGAGAAAAATTTTGTTCTATCAATTTCAAGACTTACTACGTAAATATCTTCATTTGCCTCAAATTTTAAAATATGTCCTTCTTTACCTTTACTTGCAATAATCGCACATTCAAATTTATGAAGAAGATGGGTAGTTTCATCATTTAAAAAGTAATGTTTTAATTCTCCTTGTGCGGTATAAAGATACTTAACAGGATGAATTTCGCTTTTGGTAAATCTAATTTCAACTTCTTCCAGAAACATGCAATCATAAATAATGATGCCAAGACCATTACTAAAATTGATTCCTCTTATAGAACCTTCACCTATAGATTTAGGTATTTCTAAAGAAGTTTCCTCGCATTTTTCCGAATAATTTGTATTAAAAGAAGTTGCCAATTCCCTAATAACCTCTCGAAATGGTAAGGATTTCACTTGGATTTTTTTCATCGATAAAGCCTAGAAGGTATTTTTATCATTTTACATTTTAAATTGAATCAGCATTAAAAAATTGTATTTATAAATTAATCCCAACCAGCCATTGTACGTAATCGCTGTATATTTGCTCTCTTTTCTTTAGCTTCCTTTTCTTCTTTAATATGTTGATACAAATACACTCCTACAAATCCTACTGGGATGGATAGAAGCAAATAAGCGAACTGTCTCATGAATATTTTATTTCCGAACAAAAATAACGATTTAGTTAGATTTTCGCTCCAAAATTGAATCTTTTTTAACACACTTATTTTTGCTTACATCTAACGATAAAAATTTATCTTTTTATTATTTTTGAGGTAGTTTTAATTACTTAATATTGAAAAGATGTTTTTAATCATTTAATTTAAATTATGGAGAATTGGATATATGCCTCGTTGCCTACTATTTTAAAAGTTTTTGCTACGATTTTTTTAATATTTACTATCATTATTGTAATTACTCGCATTTCGGGACTTAGAACATTTGCTAAAATGTCTAGTTTTGATTTTGCTTCTACCATCGCAATAGGTTCTATTTTAGCCTCTGTAGTGATGAATACCAATCAAAGTATTCTTAAAGGAGGATTGGCGCTGGCCGGAATTATTCTATTTCAAACTATTTTCTCTTTATGTGTAAGAAAGTCGAATGCATTTCAAAAACTTTTCACTAATGCACCGTTGATGTTAATGTACCAAGGTGAGATTTTGAAAGAAAATCTAAAAAAAGCTAATGTGGGAGAAGGAGATTTAATTGCGAAGTTAAGAGAGGCAAATGTAATTGAATTTAGTGAGGTACTCGCTGTAGTTTTGGAATCTACAGGAGATATGTCGGTGCTGCATTCTTCAGATAAATCTGCTTTACAAGATAAAATTTTACATGGAGTGGAAGGAATTCCAAAAGAATTTTAGATAAATCTGGAAGTAGTTTAGTGCAATTACTCTATTTCACAACCTCTATACATAAGGTGTAATATTTTTTTAAATAAAGAATTATATGTCACTACAAGAGTGGAATGTAGGGAACTATTGTTTTGACTTTTTAATTTAATGAATTTTCTCGAAAAAGATATATATCATAAATTAAGATATATTTAAAGATTTTATAAGTTTTCCTTGGGAGAGCACTATCAGTTTTTTCATTAAATTTACACTTTAACAATTAAAAACTTAACTATTATGAACGAGCAAGAATTTAAAGGTAAATGGAACCAAGCAAAAGGAAAAATGAAGCAACAATATGCAGATTTGACCGATGATGATTTGAAGTACACAGAAGGTAAGTCTGATGAACTTCTTGGAAGACTTCAAGAGAAAACAGGTAGAACTAAGGAAGAATTAAAGAATGAAATCGATAAGTATTAGTTTCTAGAAACCATATACTAAATGAGTAGAAAGCCGCATTAATATGCGGCTTTTTTTATACCTAATTTTCTACTAAATTATGACTTTTTTGTCATCAACTTTTATGACAGAATTCTGATTTCATTTAAGGGTTTATTGTATAGAATTAATTATTATCTGGAATTTGTTATCATTTTATGATGCGTTAGATTTATATTTATATGATTGAAGAATAAAAAACTAATACAATAAACCATGGAGGTGGAGTTTACAGATTTCATTTTAAAGTCCGGGGCAGCAATCGCAGCAAGTCTTTGCATTGGTTTGGAACGTCAGATTAAAGGTAAGCCTGCTGGACTCAAGACGAATATATTGGTAGCCTTAGGAGCAACCATATTTGTGATCATATCTAATCTCTATATCACCAGTTCAAATGCAGTTCCCACACGTGTTATAGGTCAGATTATAGTAGGGGTGGGATTTCTTGGCGCTGGTGTGATTTTAAAACAACAAAGCTCAGAGAAGGTTTGGGGTTTGGCCACTGCAGCGACCATTTGGTGTAGCGCCGCAGCGGGTTGTCTAGCTGGTTTAGGTATTTATAATGTACTCGCTGGGTTTTCGATTATGGTAGTCCTAATTAATTTGATTTTTGGTTACTTCGGAAAAAAATTAAATAAAGATTCATCTGATTTTTTAAATGATGTATAGTGGTTATTCATCTACTGAATAAAATGTACCTACTTCTGCCAAGTGTCAAATCCTATTCATTTAGAGTTCTCATTTCTTGTGCCTTGGACAGATGTAAAATCTTTTTTAAGCGGAAGCGGTGTAATTTGGCGTCAACTTTCAAATTTGTTTAGAGAAACGTAAACTAACTTTAGAAAGGAAGTTGGATATACAAACTTATACGTCTTAAACATATGTTCTACAAGGTAAATATCAATTTTTGAAATCATAATTAGTTGTATTTAACACTATTGGCATTAATCATAGCTCGAAAGAACTGTAAATTTTGTAGTGTGAATCAAACAAAGTATTTTTGTCATAAAGTATAAATTGAAAGAACTTAAAATAGAAATATCTGTATGAATGTAAAAGATTATTTGGCTATGGCAATTGATGGAGCGAGAGATGCTGGGATTAAGCTTATGAGTATGTATCATAAAAACCCACAAAGTTTTACTTCCGAAGAAACTATAGCAGCCAAAATAGAAGCTCAATCAATTTTAATTCATCAATTATTAAAAAGTGATTTTCCAGTTCTTTCTGAATTAGGAGCGCAGGTGAACTATGAAGAAAGAAAAGATTGGGATTATTTTTGGATGATAGATCCTTTAAATGGTCAAGATTCCTTTAAAGAACATAAAGACGAGTTCACAGTTAATGTGGCTTTAATTTATAAGGAGGAGCCTGTTTTGGGAGTGGTATACGCACCCGCATTGGATAAATTATTTTTTGGAGGAAAGGAATTTGGAGCTTATATGGATGAAAACATGGAAAAGGAACACCGATTAGAAATTTTCAAGAATAAGACAGATACTTTGAGACTTGTAACTTCACCTAAAGGTTTATCACCAAAGGCAAAAAAATATTATGAACCCTTAGGAGATGTTGAAACTATTACTATGGACAGCTCGTTGCAATGGATGTTGTTGGCAGAAAGCAGAGCAGACGTATATGCTTTTTTTGAAGAATCTTGGGAATGGAATACAGCTGCACCCCATGCGATATTAAAAGCATTGAACTTAGATTTAAAAACAATTCATAATAAGAATATACTCACCTATAATAAGTTAAATCTTAAAAACACAGATATTATTGTGGAAGTAGAATAGCAATTACTCTAAGCAATACATATTTGTTTTATTCATAATTCCTAATACTATTTATAGTTCAAATTTGGCTTTCGTAGAACATAGGATTAAATAAATCTTTGATGATGAAAAGTGAAAATAAAAACTTCCAGCTACTTAAAGAGTGGATTGTAAAGGATAATCATCCTTGCATCATGGCGCAAACAGTTTTTAAAATGGATATGGTAGACTATCACGAATATGCTGGTTTTGGTTCTAAATCTGCTATAGAAATAATTCTAAGTGATTTGGAAAAGTATATTGCAAGCTATGATTTTAGTTCTAACGATTTTTTCACTTTTATAGCAAGCTTTCCAAACGAGACGGAAGAATTCTCTGAAAAAGAATTTGAAAAATTACTATGGCGTCAATTACAGTATCTTCACGATGCAGATGATTTTGATTGGGATCCCGAGGTGAATTCCAATCCTGAGGATGAAAATTTTAGTTTTAGCATAAAAGGAAGAGCCTTTTATGTGGTAGGACTGCATAAAAATTCTTCTCGAAAGGCTAGACAAACACTTCATCCCACCATTGTATTTAACCTGCACAGTCAGTTTGAAAAATTAAGAGAAATGAATTCTTATCATAAAGTAAGAGATCGTATCAGAAAAAGAGATATAAAATTACAAGGTGATATGAACCCTATGTTAGAAGATTTTGGAGAAGATTCTGAAGCCAAGCAGTACAGTGGGCGCAAGGTAGAACAAGACTGGAAGTGTCCATTTCAGCATAAAAAATAAGTAGTTACCACAGTAAAATTTAAAAATATAATTTTTTAATTGACAGGTAATTTTTTACTTGCTATGTTTGAGATAGTTTTGATATTTGTGAGTGACGCATTTTGTAAAGTTTGGATATAACTGGGTGAATAGAGTATAGGTTTCTTAGCTAGTTGAAAATAACAAGAAATATGCTTCTGAATTTATATAAAAAACGCTTAGAAATAAAATAATTAATTTAAAGTTAGAGCATGATTTGTGAAATAAAAAAACAAAGCGGAGTTGCCTTTTTGCTGAACAAGGGCCAACGCCTAAAAGTGATTGATCCTAAAGGAGAGCAAGTAAGTGATATGGTATTGTTCAATCTGGAAGATTCTAGAGAAAAATTGTCTTCTGGAAAAACCTTAGATTTTGAGGAAAATTTACTCATTACTACAGGAAATTTCCTTTGGTCGAATCGAAGTAACAAAATGATGAAAATTATAGAGGATACTAATGGTAGAAACGATTTTCTATTAGCTCCTTGTAGTCCAGAAACTTTTCAAATTATGTATGATAATCCAGATTATCACCCAAGCTGTTTCGAAAATCTGTATGTAAGCTTGAAAGAACATGGGATAGAGAAAGATGATATACCTACTGCGTTCAACATTTTTATGAATGTACAGTGGGATATGCAAGGCAATTTGAGCGTTGAAGCTCCTCTTAGCAAAGGGGGAGATTATATGATTTTAGAAGCTCAAATGAATTTAATTGTAGCATTAACCGCTTGTTCTGCGGAAGATAGTAATAATGGGAGCTTTAAACCAATTCACTATGAAATCTTAAATCAGTAAACTAAGAATATAAGAAATTATTTAGGTTTCCATATCTCAAACAAATAAAAAAGGTCTGAAGGCTTTGGTGCTGCAGACCTTTTTTTTGGATATAAATTTTAATTTCAGCATATTAGAAAAAATCATTTTAGTGTTACTTATTTAAAACTGTATTTTTTTAGTTCTATTTTACAAAATGAAACTTTTGAATGACTGGTAAAGCATTTTCAATACAATTTTTAAAATAGCTTTCACTTTTAAAGTTGGCTTGATTTAATATTCTCGTTTCAATATTCAATACAAATTTTTCTTTTTCGAAGATCCACGGTTTTACGGTTAAACTGCCATTCTTACGCCCCGAAATAAAATACTTTTTACCATCAATAGAGGTATTAACTTCCAGTTCTCTCCCCATTACTGGTATTTCATTTTTACATAAGATCAATGAAAGTCTATCACAAAATCTTAATAATTCATATTTTTCTAAAACATCATCTTTAGTAAGTTGATAAATATTCATCATTTCTTGCTGAAGAACTTTTTGTTGCTCAAAAAAATTACGAAGCATTTTGCTTTTGGGAATTCTTGATTGGTTTAAAAAATTTAGATGCTCTATAGTCATTAGAAAAATCAAACCAGATTTTCTTAAGGCCTGTTGTGTAAGGCGATCCATTCGCGTAATGAGATCTGTAATCTGATCTTTGTTATTGGTAAAATCTAATGGAATTCCATTTTTGGATAGATGATTTTTTTCGGAAAAACTTAATTGAAGATCATCGTGATAGTTCACAGCTTGTTGCAAATCTAACCAATTCTTAGGACGCAATGCTTTATCTAAATGAGAGGCAATTTTACTAGCTAGCAATCCGTGAGCCGCTTGATAGATGATTACATAACCGTCTTTTATTTTATTTACAATCATGATAGTTCACATTAAATTTTTAAAACCCTATTATTTGTCTTTTTCCTTTCTAGGGATAATTACATCGTCCCAGGTCCAACCATCATTTTGAATATAACCTAATACTTTTTTCCGACGATCAGATATCTTACCTAGTTCTAGCATAGGATCTGCCATTACCTTATTTGCAAATTCTTTAGATAATTGCGATTTGTAATCAAATGGAGGTGGTTCTTGAGCGGCAATAATGAAGCTACAATCTAGTCGCTCATAAAAATTATCAAGCGCACCCTTTAATATATACCAGTGATAATTTTTAGGAGAATCGTCTATTTTATAAATTTCTTGAATAGAAATGGTTTCATCTAAAACGGCCAAACTAAGTGAAATCGCGTGAGCCTTTTTATTGGCATGAAAATAATGCAATATGGGATAGGCCAGATGCCGCTCTCCGTGTTTAATCAAAAGACTTTCTAAGTTGCTAAAGCGTTGATAAAGGGGTTCAAAACCATCTCCATTGTAACCGTTTTTGATAATTTCAGCAGGTGTAGAGCCTAATTTATCTATGTGTACAGCTAAAGTTCGCTTATCAATTACCGCTTGTAGAACTGGTAAGAGATATGAAATTCCTAAACTGATAAAAATCATAGAATTTAATCCCATGATGTTCGATATAATTTGCCAAGTACCACTGCCAGCTCGAAAATCACCATTACCCAAGGAAGTGAGCATGTAACCCACATAGTAAATCTTTCCGACTAGAGAAGCTGAATTTCCTGTTGTATTACTAATTACAGAGCTTGGTTCTGAAATATAAATTAAACTATATCCCAACCAGATAAAGCTTATCCACATAAAAAGAAAAACCAATAATATGATAGGTCCACATAAATTTAGAATTTTCCGCTCTCCATTACCGCCTGAAATCTTGTAAAAAAGGCGCCATATACCTTTAGAAACGGTACTCGACAAGAATCCCGCACCGTTAATATAGATAATGGTTTTAAAAATATCTACTAATACCACCGCTTGTATTAATAGTCCTAAAAAAATTAAAATTACTTTTACCATATGTGCTGTATTATTTCACAAAACTGGATAATTATGATAAAAGTGAACCACTCTTTCCATTTTTTTTATAACAAAATAGGCATATAATTAATAAAGTGTTTTTACTCTAAATTTATTAAGCGGATTATTTTAAAACCAATCGAAAAAATAAGTTCCTAAGGTAAGTATAGCTACTCCTATAATCACTATTCCTAGAATTATTGCTCCTACATTACTAAAGTTGATGTTGCGTTGAATGGATTTAACTTCCTCTTTATTATTCTGATTTTTTTCTCCTGTATGATGTTTCATGATATTTCTTTTTGCTTACTGAAAATTAAAACAACTGACAGATATATGAAATGAATTTAATAAATAATTAATAATTTATTTATGAATACTTAACATAACCTTCTGGATTAAAAATAAAATGAGAAATTTATATGTGTATTATTGAAGATGTGTTTACTAGTCTTAATTGGATAGAACTTGATGAATAGATAATTTTCTTCACATAAAATATCACTAAATTTGTACGCATGTTACTAAAATTTGGTAATGTACGTTAAGGAATCTATTGGTATAACTTCATTGTGGCCATATAACTGAGTCGAAAGATGCCGCGTACTATGAAGGGCTGCAGATAGAGTTCATTACGATCAATTGTTGGGAGTAAGTACTGATAACAAAATTACATATGCCATTCTCTAGCACCAATAACACTGGCTATAATTTCTCAAATGCTTCCACTAATCGGATACAGCGAAAAAGAACGATATTTTTCTATATAATTATTTATAAGAAATTTCTCTCAAAGCCTTTTCTGCCGACATTCTGTATTAATTTAAGACATGAAATGTGTAAAGCTATTATGCTAATCATAGTTCGATATTCATCTAAAATTAATTCAAATATGTCGCACATAGCAATTTCAGAAATATACAATCCAGTAATAGACAATCCAATGAAATTAAATTTTATTAGGGAGAGGTAAAGTTTAAACTGTTAAATATTGGAAACAGTTATATTCATTTTAAGTATTTTCCTATTCTACTTTATATTTCAACACCAATAACTAAAAATCATTATAGAAAAGTGAAGTGAAATTAAGTTAAAGTTAAAAATTGTTTAACGCAAGTTCTTTTTAAGTAGAATCTGTCTATCTTTTATTATAAAATTTAATAACCTGATAATAATGGATAAGGAAGAACAAAACGAAAAGCACGTTGTAGCAGACAAAACAACGGAAAAGAAGTATAATGCAAGTGAAGAAAAACGAGAATCTTCAGCTAAGACGATGTGGACTAAATTGAAAAATATTTTTTTTAATCGATAGTTTAAAACATCCAGAAATTTAGGGTAGTTCTATGATTCGCACTGTAATTTTGAAAATGGATTTCAAATTTGTATTGCATAGTGTTAAAGATTCGCGCAAACATATCCGAAGAAATTCCGCAATTAAAAATATTTAGCGAAAGTTGTCTCTATATGTAAAGAATTTTGGAAACAAAAAATGGCAGTAGAGAGATAATTTAAAGCGGTCGTGAAAATAAATTTAGTAAATAGCTTATCAATTCTCTACATATATGTTTATGTTATGGGAGAATACTGTGGTAAATCTAGATATTTAATATAATTTTGGACCTGTATTTTAAACGTTGTTTAAAATACAGGTGTTTGAGCAAAATTTTACTAGCAATTATTTTGCGCGATTTTTATTCTTCATATAATACACATAGGCATAAAAACCAATTTGTGCAATTGTTGTGATTTTAAAAATAGTGCTAATTGCTTTACGGGTTTCCTTTTTCATAAATCTTTATTTTTTTAAATTTACATTTTATTTTTGCAGCTGATAGTTAAAATATTGCCATAATAAATAAATTTCACAAAACAACTGTATGAATTATATTGAGGTTATCGTTTTAATTCTAAATTTATTGATATGTCTCCCTATTTTAGCCTCTCTTACAAAATTAGATTATTGGTGGGTAAGGGATTTTGATTTTCCCAGAATACAAATTAGTGTACTAATTGTCTTAAACATAGGATTAGGCTTATGGGCATATCCCTTTAACGAATGGTATACCTTTCTAATTATTGGTACGCTATGTCTCTGTCTTATTTATCAATGTTGGTATATTCTTCCCTATACTGTTTTCTGGAAAAAACAAGTTTTAAAATATAGAGGGCCAAAAAATGATAATGAAATCAGTATTTTAGTAAGTAATGTGTTAACATCAAACGATAAGTATGATCAATTGATAGGTTTAATCAAAAAGAGAAATCCAGATGTTTTTTTAACTTTAGAGTCAGATAAAAATTGGGAAAAGGCGCTAAATGTTTTAGAAGATGATTACGGGTACAGCGTTAAAGTGCCTTTAGATAATCTTTACGGAATGCATTTATATTCTAAATTTCCTCTAGAGAAAACCGAAGTGAAATACCTTATTAAAGATCATATTCCTTCCATTCACGGTCTTATAAAGTTACCTAATGGAAAAAATGCCACATTTCACTGTTTGCATCCAAGACCTCCAAGCCCTACAGAAAGCAAAACTTCAACAAATAGAGATGCTGAATTGCTACTAATAGGAAAAAAAATAGATAAAGATGCAGAATTGGTTTTGGTATTTGGGGATCTTAATGATGTAGCGTGGTCCAGAACCACAAAAATATTTCAGAAGATTAGCGGATTGATGGATCCAAGAAGAGGACGAGGATTTTTTAATACTTACAATGCTAATTACTTACTTCTGCGCTGGCCTTTAGATCACGTATTCCACAGCAGCGATTTTACGCTTATAGAAATGGCTAGAGAAAAACATATAGGATCAGATCATTTTCCTATGTATATAAAGTTAAATCATACCCCACGAGCACAATGGAAACAGAAGAATCTCGATTCTTCTAAAGACGAAGAAAAGTGGGCGAATGAGAAAATAAAAAAGGCGGAGTAAGCTATAAAATTTTTAGAAGTGTTGTAAGGCTATCTTTACTTTATGAAGGCTACAGGTTTCTATTCATAAATTCTTCGATGACTATGTGTAGCGAAACTGCCTTTCCTCTAGAAATTGTATAAATATTTATTGCTATTTGAACCCATAATTGAGATAATATTTTCTGTTTTTAATCCATTTGCAATAAAGATTAACACGTTAAAGCACGTGGTATAAAGAGTACTTGTTCTTAAATAATATATATACTATTTTAGCAACGTTGTTCTTAATTTTGCCAGATTATGGGTTCATCCTTCATCTTAAACAGGCAAATTTTTCAACAAAAAAATAAAGATTCAAAACACATTTATTTAAAAAATAGTTTAAAATAAGATGATTTCTATTTCCAAATCTAAAATTATTTCTGAAAGCAAAGTGGCTAATTCAGTGCTAGAAGTAATAGGTAATACTCCATTAGTGCATTTATCTAGAATTTCTAAGCGAACTGACTTATTAGTTTATGGAAAGCTAGAATCTTCTAATCCTGGAGGGAGTATAAAAGATAGAACAGCACATTCTATTGTTAAAGATGGATTTGCTAACGGTTCAATTCATGCCAACACGACATTAGTAGAGAGTAGCAGTGGGAATATGGCCATTGGATTAGCTCAAGCTTGTAACTATTATAAATTACCTCTCATAATTGTCGTTGATCCTAAGGCAAATACACATACGCTCAAGATTTTAAAAGCATACGGCGTTCAAATAGAAAAAGTTGAAGAACCTTTAGAAAATGGCGGCTTTTTAGCTGCGAGGTTAGAACGGGTTCAAGAGATATTACATAAAAATCCAAATGCATTTTGGACTAATCAATATGGAAATGAGGCCAATCCTAAGGCTCATCATCAAACCATGCATGAAATTGCAAATACAGAAGTAGGCACATTTGATTATGTATTGGTATCTACCAGTACCTGCGGTACTTTAATGGGATGCGCAAAATATATTAAAACCCATAACTTACCAACTAAAATTATTGCGGTAGATGCAAAGGGCAGTGTGATTTTTGGACAAAATTCAGAAAATAGATTAATTCCAGGTCACGGGGCTGGTTTACCTTCGCAATTTTTAAATAAAGATAGCGTAGATGAAGTAGTGCATATTAGCGATTGGGATTGTGTACAAGGTTGTGATACTCTGCTTCATGAAGAAAGTATTTTAGCGGGAGGATCTTCTGGCGGTATTGTTTCTGCTTTATTAAAAATCGCTAGCAAATTACCTAAAAAAAGCAAAATTGCCATAATTCTCTGCGATCGCGGAGAGCGTTATATGGATACGATTTACAATCCTGTATGGAGAGAGGAACATTTCAGCAAAAAGAATGTTTGAATATAGTATATCGTGATGGAAGCCACATTTCATATTGGTATTGTAGGATTAGGTTCTAAGGGTCTTTTTGGCTTTGAGCGCTTACTTGCAAACCTCAAATCGATTAAATTTGCAAGTATTGAAATTCATCTTTTTAATGCTACTAATTTGTTTGCAACCGGTTGGATCTATGATCCTAAGCAACCCGATTATTTGAAAATGAATTATCCCAATATTTATATATCATTAGAACCTCCTAAAGAGCCACCAGCCCTAATTAAAATTTTATCGTTTTCACAATGGCAGGCAAATAAGTACAAAACTTCTGCGGAAGAAGTAGATTACGCTATAGCTTCAAGGAAAGAGGTAGGAGCTTATTTTCATCATTATTTCACAAAGCTTTGTGCAAGTTCTCCCAAAAATATTAAAATCCATAAGCATTTGGCGAAGGTATTATCTATTCAAAATATAGATGAAAAATATTCCGTACAAACAGATCGTAAAAATTGGAAAAGTCCGTGTTTCTCTTCTCTCTTAATTACAACGGGACACTCTCCAAGTATCTCTAGTAAGTTGCAGAAACCTTATCCTAAGCAAGACAATATTCCATTTATTTATCCTGTAAACGAGAAACTGAATTTTATTCTACCCAATGCTAGCATTGCCTGCAAGGGGATGGGTTTAACTGCAATAGATGCTATTTTAGCCCTAACGGAAGGTAGAGGTGGAGAATTTGATTCTAAAAATAAGCAAGAATGGAAGTATGAAAAATCGGGGAAAGAGCCTTTAAAGATCTATCCTTTTTCCATTTCAGGAATTCCTATAGTTCCTAGAAATCCGCATCCTTCAGGACCTCAAAAGAGTTATCTTTTTAAACGATATATAAATAGTTTTGATTCTCAGTTAAAAGTGTTTGACTTCGAAAAAGAGTTGCTTCCTGTCATTAAACAAGATATGGTAGGGGAATATTATTTTCAAGTTTTTAAAAATTATGGTAAAAATTTATATCTAGATCAGCCTTTTGAAGAGGTAAAAGAGGAAATTCACGAATTTCATAATCTTTATCCTTTAGAGAAAGAATTTAAAGCTACTGATTTGTTATATCCTAAATTTAATCCGAAGAAACTGAATTCAGAACTACTAGAGTATTGGAAAATGTGGTTGGAAGAATTAGAAAGAAAAGATAGTCCGCTTGTAGCAGCTGCAGGAACATGGAAAAATTTAAGTGGAGACTTTAATACGCTGTATTCCAATAATAGATTAACTGCAAATTCTAAGGCGAAATTTACAAAAACCTATTTTTCGCTTTTTAACCGTGTTTCTTATGGTCCGCCCATACAAAATATTAAAAAGATGTTAGCTCTTGCAGATCGAGATATTTTGGAATTTACATTAGCCAAGAACCCAAATGTAGAAGAGGTAAATGGCAAAAATTATTTGACTTTAAACCATAACCGAGTTTCTTTTGATGTACTTTTAGATGCGCGTATTCCTAGAGGATATGATAAAAATTCTGAAGTGCTTTTTACCGAAAAAAAATCAGAAACTATTTTTAGGTTCCACACATCAATGCTTAATTTTAATTTTGCAGATACGTTGATGATTGATAAAAATGGAAATCCTTTAGACGAAAAGGGTATTCCAAACCTTAATATTTGTTTGTATGGAACGCCTACGGAGGGAGTCTTATTTGACAACGATACCTTGTCTAGAAAAAGAAATGATACCGCCAGCCTGTGGGCACAAAAGGTTAGTGAGCTTATAAAAAAATAAAAATTTAGTTATGAAAAATGTAATTCCAATTTTAGAACCAATTGTTTCTCCTTGGATGGAATATGTAGTGAACGATTTTCAGCTGCAGAAAGACTTATTAGATACGTATGATTCTCCCTTAAATATTCATCATTTGCAATCGTTTGAAGCAAATATTGAAGAATATGTATCGTTTTTTAAGCAGTATAATTTCAGAAGTAAAATTTTTTACGCTAGGAAAGCAAATAAATGCAGCAGCTTAGCAAGTGCGGCTTTTAAAAGTGGAATAGGAGTAGACACCGCCAGCTATGCCGAATTAAAACAGTGTTTAGATGTACAAATAAATGCTGAAGATTTAGTGCTTACAGCCGCCATAAAAAACACGAAGTTATTGCGTCTTGCGATTCAGCATGAAGTATTAATTATTATAGACAATCGGGATGAAGCAAAGCTGATTTATAATATATGTCAAGAAGAAGATAAGCAAGCTAATGTAGGATTACGCATAAGCGGATTTGAGTTCGACAATAAAAAGTTAAGAAGTAGATTCGGATTTGATATAGATCAGGTGGAAGATTTTATACTTCAATTTTTTGATAGTAAAAATGTTCAAAAATATATGAATTTTACCGGGTTTCATTATCATCTAGATGGTTACGATACCCGACAACGCGGAGCTGCGCTGCATCAAACTTTAGACCTAATTGAAACTTTGAAAAAGCATCATTTTAATGCTAGTTTTATTGACATTGGAGGTGGCATTTTAATCAATTACTTGAAGAGTAAAGAACAGTGGGACCTTTTTCAGGATGAGCTAAAAAAAGCAGTTTTAGGTAACCGAGACCCTATCACATATAACAATAATGGTTTGGGTTTTATAGCTCGAGATAATAAAGTTGAAGGCAAATTAGCGACTTATCCATACTACAATGAAATGCCAAAGATAAATTTTATAAAAAGCGTTTTAGAAGTTAAAAATGAAGAAAATATTTCGGTTTTTAAACGCTTAGAAGAAATGGACATTGAATTGCGTTTGGAGCCAGGACGTAGTTTACTAGATCAAGTAGGGATTACCATGGCAAAAGTAGCGCATAGAAAACAAGATGCGAATGGGAATAATTTGATAGGTTTAGAAATGAATATGACACAGATGACAAGTTCTAGTGCAGATTTTTTGTTAGATCCCATAGTAACTTACTCGCGTCCAAGCGAAAATAAAAATGAGGTGGAAGTTTATTTTACGGGAGCCTATTGTTTGGAGCGAGATTTTATATTAAAAAGAAAAATTACGCTCCCCAAACTACCTGAAATAGGGGATATCGTAACTTTTGTTAATACTGGCGGTTATATGATGCATTTCTTTGAAACTGAAGCTCATTTATTTGAACTCTCCCAGAATATTTTCGCACATAAAATTTCTGCCCAGACAAAAGCATCTGATTTTTTTAGAGATGAGAAAAATTTAGAATCTATGCGGGATAAAAAAACAGTGTAGAGAATGTTAAAGATGCAATTGCGAACTCAAGTGATTTTTTTAATCTTGGATGCTGGAAAAAATAGTTTTAAAGGGAAAGCATCAGTAGAAATTTTGCAGGATAACCCAGATAAATAGGGAAGGCAAGGAAAAACTGATAAATTTAAGGAAAAGCACTAATATACAAACGCATTGTTATAATTTAATGTGTAGGATAAGTGGGATTTAAGCGGAATAATTATATTTTCGCTTTTAAATTTAATTTAAACCATATATTATGAAAGAACTTATTGAAAACATGCAAAGCACTTATGAATCTTTTGAAAGTGATGCTACCACACAATTAGAAAACGGTAATAAAGCAGCAGGAACAAGAGCAAGAAAATCTTCATTAGCCTTAGAAAAATTATTAAAGGAATTCCGTAAAGTTTCGATTGCGGAATCAAAAAAGTAAGTAGTACGAACCTTCTAGAAATAGAAGGTTCTTTTTTTTAGTTTTTTTAATATAGAATTAAAGTTTACATCAGCTAATACAAAAAAATAATTGGTTGATATTCAATCTCAAATAACTGAATGATATTCTCCTTCCAGCGATTCAGCTAAGTCATTTAAGAGTATTTGAAGCATCTAAAAGCGTATTTTAGCTAAAGAAGTTATGTTTTTCCGAAAAAATTCCGTGGCATAGTATTCTGTTGAAGTGGTGATTTACAAGCTAAATATAAGTCAATTTCAAAGCTTATGTTTCTGATTTATTTCAGAAATAACAATTCAAATGCTCTTTCAACATACTCTTTTTCGGAACTATTATTTTCCTAAATAATTGTTTAATAACATTTTATTGGGAATTTTAGTTCTAAACTTTCTTAATTTTAATGAAAAAATATAGAATACTATGTCAAATACATTTAAAACAACAAATCCAGCAAACGAAAAAGTTCTTGAAACATATACTTATATGACTTCTGAAGAAACTGAGAATGCCATCGAATCTTGTCATCATGCTTTTTTAGAATGGAAGAAAAATACACCCAAGGAAAGAGCTCGCTATATTAAAAAAATAGGAGAGGCACTTCAAAAACATCGAGAGGAATTGGTTCATTTAATGACCGATGAGATGGGAAAGTTGCTGCAACAGAGTAAACAAGAAATTGACTTATGTACTCAAATTTGTAATTGGACGGCAGAGAATGGTCCCGAAAATTTAAAAGATGAGCAGAGAGAATTACCTAACGGCGGGAAAGGTGTTATTTCATATTCTCCTACCGGCGTTATTTACGGAATTCAGCCTTGGAATTTCCCAGTGTATCAAGTAATGAGATATACGATTGCTAATTTAATGGCAGGAAATGCTGTTCTCTTAAAACATGCGGTAAATGTGACGGGAACCGCCTTGTTGTTAGAAAAAGTGATAGGGGAAGTTGGTTTACCTAAAGACTTATTTAAAGTTTTAATAATTGACCACGATGCTTCTGATGATGTTATAAAAAATAAGTTAGTACGTGGCGTTACTCTAACTGGAAGTCCTGACGCAGGAAAGGTAATTGGTGAAAAAGCAGGAGCGGCTTTAAAGAAAACTGTATTAGAATTAGGTTCTAATGATGCATACATTGTTCTTAAAGATGCCGATATTGATATTGCAGTAAAAGCTTGCGTTAATGGAAGAATCTATAATAATGGGGAAACTTGTGTTGCCGCTAAGCGTTTTGTAGTAGTAGAAGAGGTGTATGAAGAATTTAAAAATGCATATGTAGCAAAAATGAAGTCCATTACATATGGCGATCCTAAAGAGAAAGATTCTAAAATGGGACCTATGGCTAGAAAAGATTTAAGAGAAAAATTACACGAACAAGTTGAAAATAGTGTAAAAAATGGAGCTAAGATTTTATGCGGAGGAGAACTTCCAAAAGTAAAAGGATATTACTATCCCGCAACGGTTTTGGAGAATGTATCTTCAGGACAACCTGCTTATGACGATGAGCTTTTTGGACCTGTAGCCGCTTTAATTAAAGTGAAAGATGAGGAGGAAGCTTTTAAAGTAGCCAATTCGAGTCGGTTTGGATTAGGAGGTGGAATTTTCACCAAAGATGAAGACAGGGCTTTTGAACTGGCTAAAAATCATTTTGATACGGGTATGGTATTCATTAATTCCTTTGGACTTGCACAGCCGAATATGCCATTTGGTGGAGTTAAAGATTCTGGTTACGGAAGAGAACACGGAGGATTTGGAATGAAAGAATTTGTAAATGCTAAAGCGATGATGCGTTTAAAATAAGACTTAATTTTAAAAAACTAAAAGCTGCATATACTTTATATGCAGTTTTTTTTATGTGTTGTTTTTAAAGAGGAGAGTGTAAAAAACGCTATTTCATTTTACTTTCATTTTCCATGTTTGCCATTCTTTCTTTATGTTTTTCAACATCCCAAGTCATATCCTAGTTAGAAACATAATCAGCAATAGAACCTAGGCCTACTTTTGCTCTTCGTTTATCCACATTTTCTGGATCGATTAGCGGAGAAACATAAAACTCTCCAGTTTCTGGGTCTCTTCCTATTTGGCTTCCGTAAATTTGTTTTTCTCCCTTTCTTAAGGCCACTCGGTCTTCTAATAAAGCTAAACTACTTGCTCTAGCATTTCCTTCATCTACAGCGTCTCGCATCATAGGAAGGTATTTTTCTTGTATTTCTAAATCTGAGTGTTGTATCACTAAAAATAGGGTGGAATTTCCTTGTCTACCAATCACATCAGATCCTAACCAACCGCGTTCATCTAATATGTTCTGAATTTTAATTAAGTTGATAGAATCCTTCTCTATGATTTTAGCCCAATGCGCTTTCATCTCTTTAGAGTCCCTTCCAAATTCAGCTTCCACATCCCTAATTTGTTTTCTTAAACTCTGGTCTTCTTCATAAATAGTATCTAAAGTCGCTACAAGAGGCTTATCTAAGTTGGCTTCTGCTTTTTCTTTATTTGCTTTTACTTGTGCTAGAATTTTATCCCAACGCTTGTCGCTATGTAGATTGTCCAAATCAGAATCTGTAGTAATGTGGTCGTAATTAATGTAATTCCCTTCTTCTGCAGCCTTCTGCAACTGTACAAAAGAAGAGTCTACTTTATTGGCTAATGCCCAAGAACAAGCCGCGTTGTACCTGTCTGTAGTCTCAGATTTTTTGCCAAGAACCTCAAAAGCTTCACTATATCTTTCTCCTGATTTTACATATTATTCTTCTTGATAAAAGTTCCAAGCTTCACTTTTTAACCCGTTATACATAGCCATTTCTTCTATGCTAGGTTCTTTCTCATTAGTTTGTGTAGTAGGATTTTCTTCCTTTTTTTCTTGCTGATTTTTACAAGCGCTAATCGCTATGGCTAATGCTAGTAAGAGAATTGTTTTCTTCATAAATGATGATTTTAGGAATTAAATAATTATTTATGTTTTAGTTTCTGCCTATAAAAGGCATTGTTGTCCCATAAAGAGCCAAGACCTCGCGTACCGAAGTGGCACATTTGGGCGAGCCGCCATCCGCCCGTTCCGAAGTGGGCGTGCGCTTATAGAAACAAGAGTCAAGACTTAATTGTAACTAATTAATAGACAATAGAATTTTAAAATAAAAATATTCTCTCGCTCTCTATAAAAATCATGTTCAAAAAACAAGATATCCATTTTAAAATCTTCATACATCTCATACTTTTAATGAGAAAATCAATTTCACATAATTTTTAATCGAACACTAATGTATAAATATATAAAACTAAAATTAAAAAAAACTTCTATTTTACGATGGAGGTAGAAATAACTACGTGTAAAAATTTAGCGTTGAGCATTTTAGAGGTGTCATCCTAGGTGAGTGTAATTTCTTCTGAATAAAATGCTGATATGAAATCAAAAAAAAAGCTTCAGGCGTAAACCTGAAGCTTTCAAATACTATAATTTATCACTTAGAACCTAAATCCTAAGATAAACATAAGTCGGTTATCTTCATCACTCATATAATAACCTACATTGGCAGTAAAGGCGCTAAACCCGTTAATAAAGACAGATCCTCCGTAGCTATTGTGCCACTTGTTAGAATCTTCACCATCTATCCAAACTCTACCATAATCAAATCCCGCAGTTACTCCAATTCGCAACGGAATAAAATTGGTTCTTACTTTAGCAATTCCCAATCGTAAATCTGTACTGTGGAAGAACGAAGTCTCTCCTAAAAATCTATCGTTTCTAAATCCGCGTAAGCTTTCATTACCACCTACTGTTGCAGCGTGATAAAATTCATAATCCTCTCCAAACTCACCTAATACAAAATTTGCACTCGCCCTAGTTGCCACCGCAGCAACGCCACTTTCGTGAATAGGATAAACGAAAGAAACCGTCGGATTTAAATAGGTAAATTGATTATCATAATCTTTGTTGATACTCGATTTATATCCTGCTTTTAAATCTAGCTCCATTCCTCTTCTTGGATAACCAATCATATTTCCTTTATTATTAAAGTTGAAGCCTACTTCTGCACCTACATACATTTGATCTGCAAAAACATCGTTTTCTTCGGCATAATATTCTCCAATAAAATCATTGTAAGAATTGTCTACTTCATAAGATTCTATGCTTGGCTTAAAATAAGCGGTAACCGTCTCACTTTCTTTATAAATTAAAGAGGGTGCAACGTGCCATTGCTTTATTGGTACACGATTAAAATCTTTGTCTGTATCGTTGTCATAACTAGTTTCGTTTCCAATACCAAAGAAATTGATGGAGTAATTAGGACTGGTGATTCTAGCGTCTAAGCCAAAATTCCAATTGTAGAAAATATGTGCAAACTCTCCGTAATATTCGACTTCAAAACCTTGCGTAGCCGAAAAATAATTGGCCGTTAAAGTATGTTGGGTTGTAAATGGATTTCTTACTAAACCATAGGTAGTAAATGTATCGGTTAAGCCAACTTTAAAACCTGCATCTGGATCAAAGCCAATGCTTGGCAAAATCACATTATTGGTGTAGATTTTTTTATTAGGATCGTAATTGTTGATAGAGTAGGAGTCGGTTAATCTTTTAGAGCCTACATTTTGTAAGGTGTTGTTTTTCGACCTATAATCGTACACTTTAGTTTTGGCTTTTCTTTCAAAATCATAGATATCATTTTCTTCTCCTCCTAAAATTTTTAATTTTATGAGTTTGTTTCCATCTCCAACTACTTTAAATTCATCATCGCCATCTAAACCATAAACCCAAATCTCTTTGGTTTCTCTTGAATTGTATTCGTTAGAAAAAATAACTTCATCTTCTTCTCTAATTTCAATTTTGGTGATGCCATTATCTTTTCTGGTAATTAAGAATTTATTGTCTTCATTGGTTCCTATAACCGTTTCGAATTTTTTAAAGTAAGTATAATAGTCTTTAGCAATAGACACTAGATTAGCTCTTCTTTGCTTCAGAGTTTCTTTAATTTTTTCTATACTTTCATCTTGCGCATCATTAGGTAATTCCGCGAAAGCGCTTTCAATAGCTTCATCACTCAAGTTATTTTGAATGAAAAGTGCTTGTTTCTCCCATTCTTGCCAACTAGAAGTTTTGATAAAATTTTTATCCAAAGGATAGCCCGCCACATTAAACCACTTAGAGTTTTTGAGGTTTGCCTCATATTTTTGCATGGCTCTTAAAGGAGGAACACCCAATTTTAGTAAGCTCAAAATAACGCCATCGTACTTAGGAAAAGCTTGATCTCTATCTCTTGGGATTGCTTGATATATATCTTTACCATCTCTCTCATATTTTGCCCAACGCCATTGGTCCTGATGTCTATCCCAATCCCCAATAAGCATATCAAAAATACGAGCTTTTATATATTCGACTTCGTCTATTTTAGCGTCCTTATTGTCTTGCAATTCTAGCAACATATCTGCCGTACTCAAAATATCTTCTGAAGCACCAAAGGTTTCAAAATCTTTATTTTCGTCTCCTACGTGCTCTTCTATCATGTATAGTTTATCCCCGTAAGATTCGTTAAATCTACCTAAACCTATTTGTTTAGGAACGTAATATATTTTAGGATTGGCGTGAAGAATACCTAAACTTTTAGAAAGTCCGTTTACCGCAAACGGGGCGTAAGGATGTGCCGTGGTATAAAAATCGGTAACGATATCTTCCGCAACCGTATTTTTCATATAGTCTACCACATAATGATTTTCAATGCTGGATTGGATAAATCTAACCGCACTTTTTCTCATCTCTCTAAGCGTAAACTCATTTTCGTTATCATCTAGGAGTCTTAATGATCTAGATTGATTACCACCGCCGGCTGATATCGCTTTAGGATTTGCTGGAAGGTCGTCTAAAAACAATACAGGAACTTCAATTTTCTTACCATAAACATTACGGTAATGATCTCCCCAAGCCCAGGTATGCAATCCAGATTTATCTACTTCTTCTTCCGTATAAACAGAAGCCATATAGGTTTTTCCAAATTCACTTTTTTGATGGTAGTCTACTTCCTCAATAGTAGCTCTTTCTCTTTTAATCGTATTCCTGTTAATAGGAATGGTGCTACTTTCCAAATTGTAAAAATCTACTTGAGAACTCCCATCCTTATACACGCTTAATTTTGCATAACCATTTTCCTCGCTTCCAAAGAAACCTTTATCTTCTTCGGGTCTTGTTTTTTCTGTTTTTCCTGTAGCACCACTAATAATCTGTGGGATTCCATCGTCTGCTAGGTATTGTAAATTTTTATGATTTCCCGAAACAAAAATGACATCTTCAAACTGGCTCGCTAAAGTTTCTAATCTTTCCACAAGCGCTTGCATTTGATTGCTATAAAATTCCTGACTAGAAAAACCACCCATTCTCCCAAAAAAACCTTTGCGGTTGGCACTCATAATGGGATGATGAACCGCTACGATAATTGTTTTATCTTGGTTATCTTTTAATTCATCTTTAAATTCAGCTAAAAAAGCACTACGCGTTTTATATTCACATTTGTTATTGATATAAGGATAGTGATCCCAGTCTTCGATATACCATTGAGAGTCTACCATTACCAAATGCGTTTCGTCGCTTAATTCTTCTCCTTCTATAGGACAACCATCATTTGGCCAAAATTTTGCTTCACTATTATCTTGTAAAAAAGATTCTAAATCATCTATATTTTTATGTCCGCCTTTGCTATTCCACTCATTTTTACCTGGAGTAAAAATAATATTTCCGTTAAATCCTTTTAAAGGATCTAGCAAATGCTGTTTTAAAAATTTTTCTTCTTTTTTTCTTTGTTCTTCGTTCTTAGGATAACCAATCTCCCGAGTCAAATTTCCTAGTATTACAATGGCAGCATCTTCATCTTGCTGAGATGATTCTACAATTTGCTGAAGAATTTCATCAGATTTTGACTGCTTCTCTAGACCTGTGTTTGCCGTAAAGTATATGGTTTTAGAAATTTCTTTGTTTTTTTCTTGTGCTAGAACGCCGAAGGATAAAAACAAAAAAATGCTTGAAAAAATCAGTAAAAACTTAGAGTTTTTATTGACCTGAATAAAGTGATTTTGCATAGTATATAAATATGATCTTTAATTAGTGCGCTAAAATTCTATAAAATTTTTTAATTGGAATATTTTTTAACTCATTATAACATTTTTGTATGATTTTAAAGGAGCTTTAAGAGCTGAATTGTTTTCTCCTTCGTAACTTACTCGGTTCTGTATATAACACCTCTCAATTTCTTTTAAAGATATGCTGTTGCAGTTTGGAAAGAAATTTCTCATGATTTAATTTTAAGCGAAAAGATAAAAATTACCGATAAACTTTAACTTAATTTAAACACTTAAAATGTACAATGTTAAGCTTTTGCTGAATAAATTTGAAAATTAATAACATTACGTGTGAGCGAACCCCAAAAAGATAAAGAAAAAAAGAAAAAGTCAACCCTTAAAAAAGTTTTGCGCATTATTGCCAAGTCTTTTTTAGTACTGCTTATTATTCTTGTGTTACTGCTTCTTTTTATTAGAAGTCCGTGGGGACAAGGCATCATCGTAGACAAAGTCACCAACTACGTTTCTAATAAAACTGAAACTAAAGTAGAGATAGAAAAACTCTTTATCACTTTTACGGGAGATATTTCTATAAAAGGACTTTTTTTAGAAGATAAAAAAGGAGATACTTTAATCTACACCAAATCTTTAGAGGCAGATATTCCTTTATGGAGTATTTTAAAGAAAAATGAAATTAATATAGATGATGTAAGAATTGAGGAACTCACCGCCAACGTGATTCAAAAAGACAGCCTTAGCGGATTTAATTATCAATTCCTTATCGAAGCTTTTGCTGGGGATTCTACACAAACCGAAGAAGTAAAAGAAGATCCCAATGCAGAACCTTATACTTTTTCCTTAGGAACCCTTGCCTTAGAGAAAATAAACCTCAATTATCAAGACGAAGTTGCGGGAACTTTCTTAAAACTCAAATTAAAAGAATTAGAGGTTAAAGGAAAAAAGCTCGATTTAGATAAGAGTATCTACGAGTTAAAATATGTTAGGCTTAGTCAAACCTCTGTAAGTTATCAGCAAACCAAACCTCTAGTGAGTGAAGAACAAGATACGGTTCCCTTGCCTCAATTGGCGATAGGAGAAATAGAATTAAAGAATGTGAGTGCTGTGTATGACGCTAAGCCAGACGATTTAAAAGCAATTATTGATCTAGAAGATTTCTTTGCAGAAGTCCCTATGATTAATTTACAAGAGCAGCAGGTAGAAATTAATAATTTAAAGCTCCATAACTCTTTGGTAGATATAAAAACAGGAAAACCAAAAGAAGAGGTTCAAGAGAAAGTGGAGGAAGAAGCAACTCCAGACAATGGTTTTTGGCCAGATTGGGAGGTAAAAGTAAGCGATGTAGATTTTGAAGATAATACAATTGCTTTCCGTCAAGCGGAAGAAAAAACGAAACCTGGAGAATTTAATCCTTTAGCTTTTAAACTTCAAAATTTTAATTTACTGGCAGAAAAATTACAGCTTTCTAAAGATGAAACCGCCGTAGTAAACTTAGATGCACTTTCTTTTGCTGAAGCGGGAGGTTTCAGGCTGAAAGAACTTTCTACACAAATTTCTTTAAATAAAAAGCGCCTAGAGGTAAACAATTTAAAAGCCGCAACAAGAAAAAGTAAACTTAACGGAAACATAAAAATGAGTTTTGCATCCTTGCAAAATTTTATTGAAAATCCAGAAAAAGCAAGTTTTCAAATTTCGGTTCCCAACTTTAAGGTAGATGCGAAAGAAGTCTATTACTTCTCACCCGAATTACGTCAAAATGAAGAATTTAAAAAAATAGCGGCTAAAAATTTCTACGGAAAAATAAACACCAGCGGAACCTTAGCTAACTTAGAATTAAAAAACACCAAGTTAAATTGGGGGAATAAAACTTCTGTCATTGCCACTGGTAATCTAAAAAACGTCACCGATACGGATAATTTGATGTTTGATATTCAGCAATTCAATATTAATTCTGTGAAAGAAGATATCTTAGTTTTTGCTTCCGAAGAGGAATTGGGAATAAGTCTTCCAGAAACGGTACAAATTGACGGGCAGTTAAAAGGCGGTTTAGACCGCCTTTCCGCGAAAGCGCAAATGACTATTCCAGAAGGAGTAGTGAATGTAAACGGATCTTTTAGAAATGACAATCAGCTTGCTTTTGATACCAAATTGGAAACCATCGATTTAGATTTAGGTAAAATTTTACAAATGCCAGAACTGGGAAAAGTTTCTTTAGTCTTAGAAGGTTCTGGGAGCGGAAAAGATATGAACTCTTTAGACGCCACTTTAGATTCTCAATTTACTCAACTTACCTATAACGATTACGATTTATCTGCCATCAAGCTCGACGGAAAAATTGTAAATGGTACAGGAGATGTAAATCTTGTCTTTAAAGATAAAAATGTAAATCTAAAATTAGACTCACATATTATTTTAGATTCGGTGGCTCCAAAGTTAGATTTTAATGCCAAAATGGAAGGTATAGATCTATATGCTTTGGGCTTTACCAAAAAAGATATTAAAGCTAAAGTATATGTAGACGGTCATTTTGAAGGAAATTCTGAAAATTTCAATGCGCAGATAAATATCACCGATGGCGTGGTGGTGTACGACGAAAAACCTTATTATTTGGGAGATATCGCAATGAATACTCAAGTGACTAAAGACAGTACCGCTTTAGCAATTGATGGGAGCTTTCTAAAAACGCGATTAAATTCTAATGCGAGTCCAGATCAAATTATGAAGGCGTTACAGCATCATGCCAATCATTATTTTAAGGAAACGCTTCATAACGATTCTATACCTCATTTTGTGAACTTAAAAATGGAAACGACCATTACAGAATCGCCTATTATGACAGATGTTTTCCTTGATGGAGTTAAAGAAATGGATACCATTTACTTTAAGGTAGATTTTGATGAAGAGAAAGAAGATTTAAAAGCAAAAGTATCTTTACCGCGTTTGGTATATCAAAACAATAGATTGGATAGCTTGCAAATAAATATAGATTCTAATAGTGAGGAAGCCAATTTTAGTGCTGGTTTTGGGAATCTAGAAGCTGGTCCGTTGGCAATAGACAAAACAGCGATTAGCGGTAGTCTTACTCAAGATACTTTATATGTAGATTTTAACTCGTATGCAAAAGGCGAGAAACTTTTCCGTATACAATCTGAAATGACGCGAGATAACGATAATCTTTATTTTAGAATTAATCCTTCAGATTTGATTTTAAATAAAGAACCTTGGGAAATGCCTAATTCTAATAAAATTAGTATTTCTAAGGAAGCTATTCTTTTTAAAGATTTTGTGATGTCACGAAACAGTCAAGAGATTAAACTTAGCGATGACTTGGGAGAAACTGAAGAACATTTAGGCATAGCACTCAAAAATTTCGAGCTTTCTACGTTTATGAGTTATCTTAATCCAGATGAATACTTGGCTTCCGGTACTGTAAATGGAGATTTTAAAATTTTAAATCCGTTAGGAAATTGGGGTCTTGTTGCAGATATGGGTATTGATGATTTTGAAGCTGTTGAAGTTCCGCTAGGAAAATTGCAGCTTACAGCAAATTCAGTAAGTCATGAAAAATATGATTTTAACCTAGATGTACAAGGCGATAATATAGATTTAAACGTTGGCGGTGATTATATAACGCAAAATACGGGACCAGAACTTAATTTGAATGTAGACCTCAATAAGTTAGCCATGGTAGTTTTAGAAGGTTTCTCTGGCGAAGCACTAAAAGAGTCTAAAGGAAGTATGGCGGCTAACTTTAAAATAGATGGTCCTTTAGACGATATCAATTACAAAGGAGAGGTTAATTTTAATGATGCAGAGTTTTTTGTAAGTATGCTTAACTCCAAGTTTAGCTTAAATGAAGATATTATTAAGGTAGATAATGAAGGTATTTACTTTAATAAATTTTCTATTAGCGATGCACAAAGCAATGATTTTACCGTTAATGGAGATATTTTAACCAAAGAAATTACAGATCCTACTTTCGATTTAAGTATCAAAGCCAATGATTTTGAAGCGCTTAATTCTACCATAGAAGACAACGAACTTTATTATGGAAAGGTGGTTTTTGACGTAGATGCTACGGTAAAAGGAAAAATGAGTTTCCCAAAAGTAAATGCGAAACTTACCGTAGATGAAAAAACCAATGCTACCTATGTATTACCAGAAGCGCAAGTAGATATTGTAGAGCGAGACGGAGTGGTAATTTTTGTAAATAAAGAAGATCCTAATGCTATTTTAACACGTCATAATGAAGACGATGTTACCGCAGTTATTACAGGAATAGAGCTAAATACAGAACTCATTATAGAACCTAATTCTACCTTTAATATCATTTTAAATCAAAGAACGGGAGATAATTTACAAGTGGTTGGAGAAGGAAATCTATTTTTTAATATTGAACGAAGCGGAAGAACCACACTTACTGGAAGGTATGAAATTAGCGATGGTCATTATGAAATGAGTCTCTATAATCTTGTAAAAAGAAAGTTTGATATTGCGCCAGAAAGTTCTGTGTCTTGGAGTGGAGACCCTATGAATGCCAATTTGGATGTAAGAGCGATTTATGATATTAAAACTTCGGCTTCTGGATTAATGGCGAGTCAAACTTCTGGAGAATCTACTTCTGAACAAAATAAGTTTAAACAACGACTTCCTTTTATGGTTTATCTTAATGTAAAAGGAGAATTGAATAAACCTATTTTAGAGTTTAGTTTGGATATGCCCCAAGATGAACGCGGAGCTATAGGTGGAGCTGTCTACGGAAGAATTTCTCAACTAAATCAACAAGAAGATGAATTGAATAAACAAGTATTTTCTTTATTGGTATTAAACCGATTTTTCCCACAATCTGGAACCGATGGAAGTGGAGGTGGAGCCGCGACTGTGGCAAGAGATAACTTAAATCAAGCTTTATCTGATCAACTAAACGTATTTTCAGATAAGCTTACTGGCGACACAGGAATAGAACTTAATTTTGGACTTGAAAGTTATACAGATTATCAAGGCTCTTCGCCAGAAAGTAGAACCGATTTAAATATTAGTGCCAGTAAAAAGTTGCTAAATGATAGGTTGGTGGTAACCGCAGGAAGTGAAGTAGGAGTGCAAGGAGAATCGCGACCGGGAGAAGATAATCCCGTGATTGGTAATGTGAGTATAGAATATTTATTAACCGAAAATGGAAGATGGCGCTTACGCGGATTTAGAAAAAGCGAATACGAAAATATCATCGACGGTCAAGTATTTGTTAGTGGTATCGCTTTAATTTTTACCCGAGAGTTTAATAAATTTAGCGAGCTTTTTGAAAAAGAAATCAAGAAAGAAGAAGAAGCGCAAAAGCAAAAAGAAGAGAAGGAAGAAGAAGAAAAAGAAACTCCAAATAAAGAGGAGAAAGAACAAGAAAACACTTCCGCGGAAGCGATAAAAGAAGAAGAAAATTAATGAGAAAGCATATCAAAATCAAGTCCTCTTTTGTTTTTACAACGGTTATTTTATTGATGCTGCTCAGTTCTTGTGCGGTAAAAAAATATGTACCCGAAGGAGAGTTTTTGTACCGTGGCGCAAAAATTAATCTAGAAGACACGTTAAATATTAAGAATAAACCAGAGTTGCAATTGGAGTTAGATAATCTGCTTTATCCGCAGCCCAATACCAAGATTTTAGGACTTTATCCTGGATTGCATTTTTATTATATAGGTCAAAAGGAGAAACCAGGCTTTATCAATCGGTTTTTAAGTAAAAAATTTGGCGAAGAACCCGTGTATCTATCGGATGTAGATGTGAATAGCACCGAAGATATTATAGAAAATAGACTTGAAAATAATGGTTTTTTTAGCAGTAGGATTACTTCCGCCGTAGAGCGAGATAGCAGCGCCATAACGGCAAAAGCGGAGTATGATGTTACCCTCACTGCGCCTTACCAAATGGAGACCTTTACGGTAGAAAAAGATTCTTTAGATTCTATAAGCTTAAGATTAGTTAAGGATATTGAGCTTTCTATGGAAGAAACGCTAATAAAAAAAGACATGCGTTTTGATTTAACTCATTTTAAAAGCGAAAGAGAGCGCATAGATGATTTTTTAAAACAGAAAGGGTATTATAATTTTAATCCTAATTTTCTCATTTTTGAAGCCGATACCAATCAATACGATAAAAGAAAATTTGACTTATTTCTTCGTTTAAAGGAAGGTGTTCCAGAAAGGTCTAAAGTGACCTATATTTTAGATAAAGTGAATGTGTACCCTAATGAAGCCTTGGATACAGGTGAAGGTGTGGAAGATACCACCGTTTATGACCAATTGCATTATATTCAAAAAAATGAGTTTTTTAAACCCCGTCGTATGGATCCGTATATTTTACTACGTCCGTCGCAAAAATATAATCCTTTGTTTTCAAAATATACGAGTAGACGTTTGTCTTCCATAGGAATTTATAAGTATGTAAATATTCGCTACAACGAAACCGATACGATCACAGATGAGGACGGATATAGGCATTTAGAAGCAGATATTCGCTTGTCTCCATTTAATAAACGTACGCTAAGAGCAGAATTGCAAGCGGTAACCAAATCTAATAATTTTGCAGGACCGGGAATTGGACTAACGTACCTCAACCGTAATTTATTTAGAGGTGGAGAAATTTTGAGAGTTACGGGAAGCTTTGCCTTCGAGCAACAATTTTCTGGACAAGGAAGTCAATCTGGACTGCGAAGCATACAGTTTGGTTTAAATTCTTCCCTAACTTTTCCTAGGCTTTTGTTTCCGATTGATTTTAATAATCGTTTTAAATATTCTATTCCGCAAACACAAATAAAAGCCGGTGCAGATTATTTAGATAGAAGCGAGTTGTATTCTCTTACTTCATTTTCAACCTCGTTTGGTTACATCTGGAAAGCCAATAAATTTGTGACGCACGAGCTTAATCCTATTAATATTAATTACGTAAAATTAGGTAATACCAGTGAAGAATTTGATCAAATATTGGCAGATAATCCGTTTTTAAAACGAAGCTTTGAGCAGCAATTTATTGCAGGACTCACCTATAGTTTTACCTATAATGAATTGGTAGATTCTTCTAAAAAAGGCGCATTTTATCTCAATTTTAATTTTGATATAGCGGGAAATACCATAGATCTTTTTGCAAAAGAAAATAATGAAGGAGATAGAACCTTTTTAGGTTTAAAATATGCTCAATACGCTAAAGCGGATTTAGATTTACGCTATCATTATAAACTAGGAACTAAAGGAGATGTATTGATAGGAAGAGTTTTTGGTGGTGTTGGTTTGCCTTACGGAAACTCAAAATCTTTACCTTTTGTAAAGCAGTATTTTTCTGGAGGACCGTACAGTGTGCGCGCATTTCATATTCGCTCGCTAGGACCTGGAACGTATAATCCCGAGGAACAAGGATTAAATTCGTATTACGATCAAGCGGGAGATATACGATTAGAAGCCAATGTAGAATATCGTTTTCCATTATTTAGCTTCTTAAAAGGAGCTGTTTTCGCCGATGCTGGGAATGTATGGTTAACACAGGAAAACGAAGCTTTGCCCGGAGGAAAATTCTCAGGTAGTTTTGCAGATGAATTGGGAATAGGTGCTGGGGTAGGTGTGCGAGTAGATGTACAAGGTTTTGTGATACGATTCGACCTTGCTTCTCCGTTAAAAAGGCCTGCCAAGAAATTCGATTTCGAATATGACAAGCCAGTATTTAATTTTGCTATTGGTTATCCTTTTTAGAAACTAATTCTTTCGAGCACTGACCGAAAAGATGAGAGTAAACAACTTTTAAAAATCATCATAAAAAAAGAAGGTTTGGAAAACACAGTTCTCCAAACCTTCTTTTTTAAGTATAAAACGTTTTTTTTACTTAAACATATCCATTCCTGGGATGCTTGGCATCCCTTCTTTGGCTACTGCTCCAAGTTCTGCTTCTTGTATATCGGTTGCTTTTTTTATGGCTTTGTTTAAGGTTAACACCAAGTAATCTTCTAATTGTTCTTTGTCTTGAAGAAGTTCATCTGAAACTTCAACCGATTTAATTTCTCTATTAGCGGTGATGGTCACTTTTAATAAACCGTCATTAGATTTCTCTTCTAGACTCACCGTATCTAATCGTTTTTTAGTTTCTTCTACTTTAGCTTGGGTTTCTTTGATTTTATCCATCATACCCGACATATCTCCAAACATAATTATCTATTTTTTGTGAACTGTAAATATATTAAAAAAACTATTCGCGCCCGATGAATACTAATTTAAAATTGAAGATACATTTGGTTTTATTTTTGGTTTTTGAAATATTAACTTTTCTATTCACTTATCAATGTTTTTCCATAAATAATTCATAATCCGTTACTTCTCCATTTTTAATTTCCAACGAGGACTCGTCAATTTCCTCTTTTTGTTCAAGAGATAAATCATCCCAAAAATCAGCAGTATTATCCTTTTTAAAATTCTTTTTTATAGACTCAATTATTTTAGAATTTTCAGTATCCAAAAGCAGTTTAGCTAAATATATTTTATCAGTTTGAATATTAATAGCAAATCATGTTTACTTTAAAAATAAGAATTAAAGTCTAAATTTTTGTTTTAAAGGCGATTTTTTAAAATGAAGTAGAACGGATTTATATATGGCTTGTAGTGTGTAGTTATGACTAAATTTTTACTTTACACATAAGCCAATTTGTTGTTTTTAAGTTTTATCTTTTTGCTTTAAATGACTAAAACAAGCTTTTGCTAAATCAGGATTAATATAGAAAAGAACTTACAGAAATACCTTGCTAAAAAAATAAGCATTCTTACTTGTTTTTTATCATAGTACTTTGTTGTAGCCAGTGCTTTACGCAATTGGTTTAATTAACTTCTCATCAATATAATTTAAGTGAAATTCAATACCTTCAGTAGCTTTTTTAAACGTTTCATCAGAATTTTCAAAAGATGCAAATAATAATGTTTGAGCATTTTTATAAGTTGATAGTTCTTTTAAAAAATTTGAAAAATCGTTAATTGACATATCCTGTTGTTTAGGCTCATCAAACATTAATAGATTTGGATGGTTACCATTTTTTACAATTGAAGTTTTATATAAACTACAAGTATAAGCCCAAATACTTCTTATAAAGTCACTAGCAGATGAATCAAATCTAATATTATAAAATAGATTGTCATTCGGCTTCTTTGCTAACGGGAGATAGTTTTCATCTGATATAGCGATGTCATTAATTGTTTTACTACTGTAATTGAAAGCTTTTAATAATGATTTAAAATTATTGGTTAATACTTTAATTTTATCTAAGTCATTTACAGAAAAAGTGTCATTTTTCAAATCTTCTTGTTCTTCTAATATTCTTTTCCACTTATCGGAAAGTGAAGAAAGTTCGTCTTTTAGCTCAACAAAATCTTCTAAATATTTTGAATAAAACTCAATTCTTTTTTTTAAGTTAAGTCTATATTCAATATCGACTATAGAGGGAAGTCGTTCATCAGAAATTAATTCTTTTTTAAGTTCTCTTATCTGACTTCTTAGATTGTTTTGGGCACCTCTAAGGTTTTTTAAATTTTTATTCTTCGCTATAATTCTCGACTTTAAACTTTCGATGTTTACGTGAAGCATCTTTATTTGAGCAGATAAAAAGTCGATATTGTCATCTAAACGCATTGGAACTTGCTTAACATTTAGGGGAAGTAGAGAATCATTTATCTCTTGATTACAAGCAGGGCAATTATTTTCAGAAACTTTTAATTCAATATCAGCTCCCATTTTTTGAACTTTAGAAGCACCTTTGTTTTTTCTTAAATCTTCATTTAAGTTCTCAAGTTGGTAATTAAAATTACTTAATTTCTGCTTGTCAAAGGTTAACTCACTAGATATCATTTCTACGTCAAAACTAATTTGATTTAATCTTTCTTCATTTTGGACAATTAAGGTTTCATTACCATTAACTTTATCTTTTACGGAGATGGTTTCATTTTGTTTTAAATTTTCAAATTCCTCAATTATTAAATCTAAATAATTTGAAATTGAATAATCATTTTCATCTTTTGAAAGTAGAATGTTAATCTCTTGAAGGTTATTTATTATCATAGGGGATTGTGAAAAACCAACAAGTTTGCCACCTCCTTTTTCAGTAAATCTCTCAAATCTTTTGCCTAAGTTTGACCAATCATTTTCAAGAATTCTCTTAGAGATACTTAATTCCTGTTTTTTCATTTTATTGCCATAAACATCCATATCAAGTATAAACTCAACAATTCGTGCTTCTTTATTATTCAAGCCAAAAATTGGCATTGTTGCAAAAAAATCAGACCAACCAGATTTCTATTCTATAATAAAACTGGAAGCAATTTGTTGAATGTATATTTTGCGTAAATCGCCTTTATTAGTCAAGACTTTTGGAAGTTCCCAATTCAGAAATTCTTCTAAATATAGGTGAAATCCATAGTTTTCATCAGAAGCACCACCGTTGTCGTGGATAAACATTGGTCGACTTTTTAAATTATCGTTTGTAGATAAACTTCCAAAATAAACATCTATTAATTGAGATTTTCTATTTGGATTTTGAACAAATCTACGAATCGTAATAATATCTCCATTCGTGTTTTCTATCTCTAACAAAATTAATGATTGTAGAACATTATGAAATGTATGTTTGGGAAATTCCACTTGGTCTTTCAAAACCGATTGCATTGTTTTTTCAAATCTTCCACCAATCAACTCTTCAAAACCAAGTGCATAAACAATAGCTTGGAAAAGACTACTTTTTCCACTAGTGTTATTGCCTCTAACAATATTTAGTCCTGACCTAAAAGTATGGGAAGCGCCAAAAAGACCATTATTGGTATTTACATCAATTTTTATGTTATTAATTTTAAGCATTATAATTTTTCCATTTTTTATAGATTGAATCAATACGATTATCTGTGATTTTTCTTTTTCCTAAGAATTTTAAGAAATCAATTTCTTCATTTAGGTACTCTTAATTCTCTATTATTTTTGAGTAAAATAGTTCCCCCTTTTCTAATAACTGATATTTGCCATTAGTGATTGAGCAAATTCCTTCGTGGATAGAAAAATTTAAGGCTCTATTCAAACTCGGTTCAATACCCCAAGTTTTCGAACTTTCCGTATAATTGCTTAATACAAATTTTCTTAACGAATTTCTATTCTCATCACTTTTTAAAGCCCAATTTATTAAATGAAGTTTAAGTAAACTAGATTTTGACCCTTGACAACATATTTTCAATATTAGAACTATTAATCCAATAGTGTAAGCAGGTCTGTATTCTGGAGGAATAGAAATTGGTTTTTTCGAGAATGTTATTTTTTCAGCGTATAGTTCCATTTATTCAAAGTTTATCGGACATCTAAATATCCAGTCAGCCAATGCCCAATTTGTTAGTTTTAAAATCATTTGTGGAGCTAAATTTTTAAAAGACATTTGCAATTCTTTTTTTAATAAAACTCTAAAATCTTCATATAACTCACTAGGCTTTTTTGAATTGGTAATACATCTTTCTTCGATTTCCGATTCAATTACACTAGTGATTTTTAAAAAATTTTCATAGCCCATTGGGTAATCTTCTTCCCATTTTGTTAAAATGTTTTTTCCTTCTAAAAAGTGTTCAACAATCAAATCGACTAATTTGTCAAGCTTTAAATCATAGTTTGGAGAATCATTACTTATTCGATGTGCATTTTTGTTTTGTGAATTTTCGATCAAAGAGATTTTCGAATCTTTCCATTTTAATTTTTCAGCTGATTCAATTGGCAATTCAGGAATAACATCAATTTTAATATCGGAATTTTCTATCGCAGTTTTAAGGAATGGATGAAGAAAACTTATATCTTCAAAAATCACTTCGAAATCGTCGTTGTCAATTATTGATAAATTCCAGCGTTTGACCTCTTCTTTTTTCTCGGAGCAATGTTGAACAATATTATTTTTTGCATACTGTGGTGTTACAAAATACCATTTTTTGATTTTAGTTGTACCTAACACTTTTTGCAGTTGTTTTTCGTAGGTCTTTAATTTCTTTAAATCCTTGGTGATTTTATCTCGGTGGTTTTCGTAAAGTTCTTTTGTTGAATAGTTTTCATTTGGACAGTAGCATTGAAATACTTTGCCTATTCTTGTAAAGCCTTCAATTCCATAATCTCCGGGAGTTGCTTTAATTTCTTGATAAGCTTCTTCTCTGAAATTATTTTTAAAACATAATTGAGAAACACTTTCCCATTTGTTGCCATCAAAAGTTCCGAATTCTGTTCTTATCATTTATTCTGAGTGTTTTTTTGCATTGGCTACAACTAATCATATAACCATAAACATACACTTTTAACGTTAAAATTTTAACAATCTCAAAGCGTTTTTATTAGCGTATGGCAAGGAATAGAAATTAAAATCTCTATCCGTTTTTCCTTATCAACTAAGCTTTATCTTTGCACTCGTTAAAAAAAAGAATAAAATGTTGAAAACCGAAATACTTCCGCCACAAGCGAAAAAAATAGCCAAAGAACTTCACATCCACGGAGAAACAAGAGTAGACGATTACTTTTGGATGAATGACAGAGAGCATCCAGATGTGATCAAATTCTTAGAGGATGAAAATGAGTACAATACGCAAATGACGGCGCATACGCAAGACTTTCAAAAAGACTTGTTTGAGGAAATGAAGAGCAGAATTAAAGAGGACGATGAGTCTGTGCCTTATAAACATAATGGATATTGGTACTATGCGCGTTTTGAAAAAGGAAAAGATTATCCTATTTATGCGCGTAAGAAAGAAAGCCTAGAAGCTCCCGAAGAAATTTTATTCAACGTGAATGAAATGGCAAAAGGACATCAATACTATAAGCTTTCGGGTATTAATGTAAGTCCAGATAACAAACTGGTTGCTTTTGGGGTAGATCATGTGAGTCGGAGAAAATATACCATTCAGATTAAAGACCTAGAAACAGGTAAAATTTTACCTGTTAAGATAGAAACTACTACGGGAAGCTCTACGTGGGCCAATGACAATAAAACACTTTTTTACGCCAGAAAAGATGAAAAAACGTTAAGGTCTAATCAGATTTTTCAACATGTTTTAGGAGAAGATCCTAAAGACGATCTATTGGTGTATCAGGAAGAAGATGATACTTTTAATGCGTATGTGTACAAAACAAAGTCTAAAAAATATGTGGTTATAGGCTCTAGCAGTACGTTGAGCGATGAATATAGAATTTTAGATGCCGATGAGCCTCGCGGAGAATTTCGTATGTTTCAAGAACGTTGCCGCGGATTAGAGTTTAATATCTATCATTTTGAGGATCATTTCTACATTTTAACCAATAAAGATGAGGCCACCAATTTTAAATTAATGAAAACGCCTACAGATGCTTTAGGAAAAGAGAATTGGACAGAGGTTTTAGCGCATCGGGAAGAAGTTTTATTGGAAGATATAGATATTTTTAAAGAATATTTAGTGGTGAGCGAACGTTCCAATGGTTTAAATCATATTAGGGTAATGCGTTGGGATAAAACCGACGATTATTACATTCCTTTTGATAATGAAACCTATACGACGGGGACAGGTGCCAATCCAGATTTTGATACCCTCACGTTAAGATATGCTTACAACTCGCTAACCACACCAACTTCGGTGATTGATTTTAATATGAAAACGAAGGAAAGTGTGTTAATGAAAGAGCAGAGTGTCTTGGACAAATCGTTCCGTAAAGAAAATTATATTTCAGAGCGTATTTGGGCTACGGCAAAAGATGGAACAGAAATTCCTATCTCGCTGGTTTATAAAAAAGGAATTCAGCGGGACGGTACTAATCCCGTTTTACAATACGCTTATGGAAGTTATGGGCATACCGTAGATCCTTCATTTTCTACCACCAGATTAAGCTTGTTAGATAGAGGTTTTGTGTTTGCGATTGCGCACATTAGGGGAGGAGAGTATCTAGGAAGAAACTGGTATGAGCAGGGAAAAATGCTTCAGAAGAAAAATACCTTTACAGATTTTATAGCGTGTTCCCAATATTTAATCGACCAAAAATGGACTTCCCCGCAGCATATGTATGCCATGGGAGGTTCGGCCGGAGGATTATTGATGGGCGTGGTGCTAAATGAAGCTCCGCAGTTATACAACGGAGTTATCGCAGCAGTTCCTTTTGTAGATGTAATTAATACCATGTTAGATGATAGCATTCCGTTAACTACAGGCGAGTATGATGAATGGGGAAACCCGAATGAAAAAGAGTATTATGAGTATATGAAATCTTATTCTCCTTATGATAATGTAAAAGCTCAGGATTATCCTCATATTTTAATCACCACCGGCTTTCATGATTCACAAGTACAATATTGGGAACCTGCAAAATGGACAGCTAAGTTAAGAGCACTAAAAACAGATAAAAATACTTTATTGTTTCATACCAATATGGATGCAGGTCACGGCGGAGCATCAGGGCGTTTTGATGCGCTTAAGGAGGTGGCAGAAGACTATGCTTTTCTATTAGATTTAGAAGGAAAAATTCATAATTAAAAAAAATAATGTAAATTTGCAGTGCTTTGTTTATTTCCTAAAGATAAATAATGCATTTTTTAATATCAATTTCATTATATGAAAGAAGACTTACAGGTTTATAATAACGTCTTAGAATTAATAGGAGACACCCCATTAGTTAAATTAAACCGCATAACTCAAGATATTGACGGAGAGTTCTTTGCGAAAGTAGAGGCTTTTAATCCAGGACATTCTACCAAAGATAGAATTGCGTTATATATTATTGAAGAAGCAGAGAGAAAAGGTATTTTAAAACCAGGAGATACTATTATTGAAACCACCTCAGGAAATACGGGTTTTAGTATTGCTATGGTCTCCATCATTAAAGGTTATGACTGCATTTTGGCAGTGAGTAGCAAATCTTCTTTAGATAAGATAGATATGCTTAAAACCATGGGAGCAAAAGTATATGTTTGTCCGGCAAATGTTTCGGCAGACGATCCTCGCTCTTATTACCAAGTAGCAAAGCGACTTCATGAAGAAATTAAAGGTTCGGTTTATATCAATCAATATTTTAATGAGTTAAATATAGATGCTCATTATAAAACTACAGGACCAGAGATTTGGAAACAAACCGAAGGTAAAATCACACATTTAATCGCTTGTAGCGGAACTGGAGGAACCATTTCTGGAACTGCACGTTTCTTAAAAGAACAATCCCAACGCTTTGGTACAGACCTTAAAGTGATTGGAATAGACGCTTACGGATCTGTTTTAAAGAAATACCACGAGACTAGAGAGTTTGATGAAAATGAAATTTATCCTTACCGCATTGAAGGTTTAGGAAAAAATTTAATTCCCACGGCAACAGATTTTGATGTGATTGATCGTTTTATTAAAGTTTCTGATGAAGAGAGTGCTCATACCGCCAGGTATATTGCAAAGACAGAGGGAATGTTTGTAGGTTATACCAGTGGTGCTGCTTTTCAAGGAGTAAAGCAATTAGCAAAAGAAGGAGAATTTACTAAAGATTCTAAAGTAGTTATTATTTTTCCAGACCATGGTTCTCGTTATATGAGTAAAATCTATAATGACCAATGGATGCTAGATCAAGGTTTCTCTGATAGTGAAAACAATGTAGATGCAGAAAAAATAGAATTTATTAAATAACGAATGACAAAAATAAAACAAAAGCATCCCTCAAAGGATGCTTTTGTTTTGTTTATAACTTAGTGAATTGAAATACTGCGGGTAAGCCCAAACATTGCCTTTTATTCAGTATTTTTGTCTTCTAGGTTGTATTAAACAATTTTTTATGAAAGATTTATTCAATAAAATATATAAAGATAAAGGTCCATTAGGGAAATGGGCAGATCAAGCAGAAGGGTATTTTGTGTTTCCTAAATTAGAAGGAGACATTAGTAATCGCATGAAATTTCAGGGAAAAGAAGTAATTACTTGGAGTGTCAATGATTATTTAGGTCTTGCCAATCATCCCGAAGTTAGAAAAGTAGACGCAGAAGCTGGAACCAAATATGGTTCAGCTTATCCTATGGGAGCGCGTATGATGAGTGGCCACACTCATTTGCACGAGCAGCTAGAAAAAGAATTAGCAGAATTTGTAAATAAAGAAGCTGCTTATTTGCTAAATTTTGGCTACCAAGGAATGGTTTCTACCATCGATGCTTTGGTAGGTAAAAATGATGTGATTGTTTATGATGTAGATGCACACGCGTGTATTATTGATGGAGTAAGATTGCATATGGGGAAACGATTTACCTATAAGCATAACGATGTGGAAAGCATCGAAAAAAACTTAAAGCGAGCAGAGAAGATTGCTGAACAAACGGGAGGCGGAATTCTTTTAATCTCTGAAGGTGTTTTTGGAATGCGTGGAGAGCAAGGAAAATTAAAAGAAATTGTAGAACTTAAAAAGAAATACAATTTTAGATTGTTTGTAGATGATGCCCACGGTTTTGGTACGTTAGGAAAGACAGGAGCAGGCGCAGGAGAAGAACAAGGCGTTCAAGATGATATAGATGTGTATTTTGCCACGTTTGCCAAATCTATGGCCAGTACTGGAGCTTTTATCGCAGCAGATCAAGAAGTTATAGATTATTTAAAATACAATTTAAGATCTCAAATGTTTGCCAAATCACTACAAATGCAATTGGTAGAAGGCGCTTTAAAACGTTTGGATATGTTAAGAACGATGCCCGAGCTAAAAGAAAAACTTTGGGTAAATGTGAATGCATTACAAAACGGACTTAAAGATAGAGGTTTTGATATTGGAACCACGCAAAGTTGTGTGACTCCCGTATATTTAAAAGGGAGTATACCTGAAGCGATGGCCTTAGTAAAAGATTTAAGAGAAAATCACGGTGTTTTCTGCTCTATTGTTGTGTATCCTGTGATTCCTAAAGGACTTATCTTGTTAAGAATGATTCCTACCGCTTCTCATACGTTGACAGATGTAGAAGAAACTCTAGATGCTTTTGGATCTATTAGAGAGCGATTAGAAAACGGAACTTATAAAAAAATGTCTGCCGCAGTAGCAGCTTCAATGGGAGAGTAAAGCCCACGTTATTATATATGCGAAAGACCATGTTCAGCTTAAGTTGGATATGGTCTTTTTTTTTAATTCTTTTTACGCTTTCGCGGAATTAAAATACTCTACTTTAATTTTTTGAAGCTTATGTGGTGTTGTGCTGGATTAAATCTAATCAGCAGCATAACCCAAAACACTCAAGATATTATCCATCCCAAAGAAAACATAAACTTCTCCGCTCGGTTTAATCAATAAATGATTGAGGTCAAAATCTGAATCTTTAAAGAACAACTTTCTTAAAATATCATAAGAGTCTACATAGATATTATTTTTTTCATCTGCTTTTATTTCTGAATTTTTTGTTCCCATTAAATAGGATTGATAGTTTCTTCTATTCATAGAAATCCATCTCCAATACTTCTTAAACTGTGCATCCTCTTGTATTTTATCATCATTCTTACTATAAAGATGAATCATATTTTTTTTATCAGAATTATACTTCTCACCAATATTTTTCTTTAATAAAAGATTGATTTGATTATGTTGAAGAGAATCTAAATGTCCGATGTTTTTGTGTTGATATGCTTTTACAAAAATAGCAGTATCAGTAACTACTTCTTTATGATAGGTTTTTCTTTCATCTAGTTTTAAAAACTGATCTTTATCTATTTCTTGATTTTCTAAATAGAAATAGGTAGGCTTACCTTGAGACTGACTAAATGCAACGAAGTTGAATAAAAGAAAGAGTAGTGATATGCTTTGTTTCATAGATAAAAGCTTTAAAATTATTTTCCTTTAGAAATAATTAATAAATATACTAAAAGTAGTAGTACTATAAAGCAGTCAAATGTTCCTTAATTTTCTGACTTAAAGTTTGCTTAAAAACTTTGAATTATTTTTTTGTAGGTAAAACATTTCCAAATCCATTCTAGAGGTCCCAATTGCAAATAAGTCAGCCATTAATTCCACTTGTCACTTTGCAGAAATAATAGGAATGTGTTGTCTTTTTTCAGAAGGACTTTTAATTCTCACTAGAATTCTTTCGTAGTTCCATTTCCCTTGAACTCGGTTGGCAAGAATATGCATTCTTGCTTTCCCTTTCATGCCCACAATTCGTATCGTAGAATTTACACGCTGGTTATTATTGGAGTATTGAACTTCCCCTTCCAATATCGCCAGTTTATCGATCGGCTGAATCTCGCCCAAAACTTCTACTGCTTTAGGATTAGATTGTACGTGTTTGAGTGCGTCTTGATAAAGATCTTCATCAGAATAAGCTTGCGCATAGTTGTTAGTGATTACAGCTATTCCTGAAGAAAAGAAAACTGCTGCGACAATTAAAATAAGCATACTGACGGGTAAAAACCATTTCCAGTTTTTATTCCACCAACTTCTTTGTACTATTAATTCGTCATCCACTAACTTTACTTTTTAAAGCTTATTATCTCACTTTTTTGTAAACAAATCTAGTACTGAAATAAATGGTGGAAATGAGGATACTTAACATGGCTATCATCCCGAAAAACTCTACGAAACGCATCAACATACTCGGTTCTTTAGGATCGCTATCCATTAAAAAACCAATAATTGTGAGAGACAATGAAATAATGAAAATGTTTATAATGGATTTTTTCATTGGAAAAGGTTTTGATGTATAGATTTAAAACAAATTCTGAAACGTTTTAGTATAGCTCTTTAGAATTGGTTGTACCGAATTTTTACAGGCCTATTTTGAACCCATACTATTTTCTAAAATTAATTCCGCGAAAGCGCAAAGCAATCTATAGAAGTAAGTTAGTTTATTTTTTTTGTTTAAAGGTGGTTTTTTCTCCATTTTCAGTTAAAACCCCTGTGCTTCCTTGAGAGCGCCATTTTACTTTCCCTTTGCCATATTCAGCACCTTTTGCCCAAGCAGAGATTTGCTTTAACGTGATTTTAGACTGATTTTCTTTTTCTAAACTTACAAACCTTTTGTCGTCCTTACTGAAGTAAATGACAGTCATATTCAAATCGTCACTAGTGAATTGATACTCCAACGGACTTATAAGCACCAAGTTCATACTTTTCTTTCCTTCAGAAAAAGTTATATTTTCTTTATCTTTTTTCCAGCTATAGTTTTCTTTTTCATACATATCTGAATTCCTAGAAGATTTTTTCAGAACTACTTCGTCTTGATTTTTTCTGTCTATTTTGAGCAAATCCTCATCATTTTCTTTTATAAAATGTACCTCTATAATTTCTCCATTATCACTTTTATAAAGATGATCTGGGGTAATTTCATTACTTTTTAATTGGGTTGTATTGTCTCCCTTAAAATCTTTAACAGGCTTATTTTCTTTAGTCTCGGTCTCTTTTTGATTGTTTTGATCGTCGCAAGAGGTAAATGAAAGTCCGCAAACAAGCGCAATTATGATTATTTTTTTCATCGTGTTCTTAGTTTTAAAAATAAAAGCTAAAGATATTAAAAGTAGGCTAGGGATAACTAGCTTGAAATAAGAATCCATAATTATTTATGCATCATTAAAAATTAGCTTCCGTAAAGCTAACAACCTTAAGTTTTTTATAATCTAGACCAGACACTAATCGGCTATGAAGAGACCTATGGAAATAATTACCGCGCCCAGCCAATAAAAACCTGAAGCAAATTTGTAAATTTCTTGCTCGTGTTCAACCACAAATTTAACAGGTTGTCTATGTAAATCTTGCGCGTTGTACTTTTTATGAAAGCCAATTAAACCTTTAATCACGTTTTTAACAATAAGTCTATTCCAAAGGTAAATTGCGCCAAAAATAAGTGATACGATTAGAATTTTAATAAGAAGATCCTAAGCTTAATTTCTAATTCATCTAAAATCCATATAAAAATTAATCATTGGTAGTTCCATCTGGATTAACCAATTGGCTATTGCGTTTTTGCTTTTTAGATTTTTTCTCTTTTTTATCCTCATTATCATCGGTAGACATGATAATCTCATCCTCTGCGTGCATGTCTAATCGGTATGAAACTCCCAGTGCAACTTGCCATCTAGAAGGTGTATTCTTAAAGTTTAACAAACCAGAGACATCTACTTGTAAATCTTTAGTAATAAGATAAGCTCCTCCAGCACGCGCAATATCATCTGCATAGAAATCGCTTTTTATGGCTTGGTACTCTGCAAATACCGAAACTCTTCCATTTATAGAATGTGTCATAGTAAAAATCCCAGAGTAAATAGGATCATTCTCAGTCACTTTATCGGCGATAAAATTCATTACAAATACAAAATGCCCCCAGTTATTTTGCGTTATTAATGCGACCTGCGGACTTATACTCGACTCGTTTTTTAAAAGATATGGATTATCACCAAAAAGAATATTTGCTCCTGCGTAAGCCGATACGGCAGGAATTAAATCTCTCCACTTAAAACTAAATGTATTGTTGGCTTTCCAACTGTAAATATTTGGTTTCTCAAGACTCCTTTTTTTGTAAGGATCATAAATCAAGTACTTTACGCCTAAAGTATTGCTTTGAAAGTTACTATACTTATACTCTTTTTCAACTCCGCCAACATCCATACGTTTGGTGGTACTTAAAAATGTTCCTTTTAAATTAAACTCTAATTGTTCCATAAAAAAACCAAATCTAAGCTCGTAGTCTAAACCTAAAAGATCTTTTTCCATTCCTAATAAATCGTGAGTATCGTTTCCAAATTGGGGACCAGTTTCTAATTGTAACACTTGGTTTCCTACCGCAAATGCACCTTGGGAATCTCCAGGTCGATTGGAGTTTATGGTTTCTGTATATTGAGCTTGTGTGTAAAAACAAGCCAGTGAAAATAGCGATGCAATAAATAATCTTTTCATAAAAAAATAATTTCATCCAAATATATAGATTTTTGCTATTTTTTATCATTTAAAAGATGTTTTTAAGCGCGACAATTAATAATTTTGTCAAAAATTGGACTTTATGTATTTAGCTTCTTTTACAGGACTATTAAAAACCATACTTATCATAGTTATGGTTTACTTTGGTATAAAATTTTTGTTCAAGCTTTTTAAACCTATGATTTTAAAATACATCATGAAAAAAATGGGAGAGAAGGTAGGAAAGAGTTTTCAGCAAGGTTTTCGTCCGCCTAATCAATCCAATAAAAGAGAGCCCGAAATTCAGCATCAACCCAAAACGTCAAGAAAAAATAAGAAACCCGTGGGAGAATATATTGAATACGAAGAAATTGACTAATTTTCACACTTCTACTTTTTAAATTTCTTCTGAATGAATTTCAACTATAAAAAATTACTTCCGCATCTTTTTGTTGTTTTTGCTTTTATAATCATTGCGCTGGCCTATTTTAGTCCAGTTTTACAAGGAAAAGTAATCTATCAAAGTGATATTGCTCAATATACCGGAATGGCTAAGGAGCAGAATGACTTCCGCGAAAGCGAAAAACAAGAGCCTTACTGGACCAATTCTGCATTTGGAGGAATGCCTACTTACCAATTGGGGGCTAATTATCCGTATAATTTTGTAAAAGAAATTGACAGAACAATTCGGTTTTTACCAAGACCAGCAGATTACTTATTTCTTTATTTTATAGGGATTTATATTCTCTTCTTAGTTTTAAAAGTAGATTACAAGATCGCTTTTTTAGGCGCTTTAGCCTTTGGTTTTAGTACGTATTTAATTATTATTCTGGGAGTTGGTCACAATGCCAAAGCGCATGCCATTGCTTATATGCCAATGGTCCTGGCGGGAATTATTTATAGCTTTAAAGGTAATTATTTTAAAGGTTCGCTTTTGTTTACGGTTGCAATGGCTTTAGAAATTAATGCGAATCACCCACAAATGACCTACTATTTACTGCTTTTAGTATTGGTTTTAGGTTTGGCTTATCTTATCGATTTTTATAAAAAAGAACAACTTCCGCAGTTCTTTAAAGCATTAGTTTTTATGGTTGTTGGCGTAGTTATTGCCGTTGGCGTAAATGCGACTAGCTTAATGGCGACGCAAGAATATGGCGAGTTTAGTACGCGCGGTAACACCGGACTTACGATTAACGCAGATGGAACTGAAAAAACTCAAAAAGCAGGTCTTGAATATGATTACATCACCGAATATAGCTACGGAATAGCCGAAAGCTTCAACTTGTTTATTCCTAGATTTATGGGTGGTTCAAGCTCAGAGAAATTAGACGAAGATTCTGCCTCTTATGAATCTTTGTTAAAAATAGGGGCGAGTCCGCAGCAGGCCAAAGATTTTATAAAAAATGCGCCTACCTATTGGGGAGATCAAACCTATATTGGCGCGCCGGCATATATTGGAGCAAGCCTTATCTTCTTATTCGTTTTTGCTTTATTTTTGATTCGAGGAAGACTTAAATGGTGGATTGTTGGCGGTTCTATTTTGGCTTTAATTTTATCTTGGGGAGATAATTTTGCTTTTGTCACCAAGTTTTTTATCAATTATGTACCGCTTTACAACAAATTTAGAGCGGTTTCTTCCATACAAGTTATTATTGAATTGTGTGTGCCTATTCTAGGAATTTATGCATTGGCGCAGGTTTTCCAGAAGAATTATACCAAAGAAGAAATTTTAAAAGCACTTAAAAATAGTACCATCGTTGTAGGAGGTTTAGCTTTGGTGTTCTTACTTTTTAAGTCCATGTTTCTTGATTTTACCGGCAAAGGAGATCGCGGGTTAATTGAACAAGTAGGACCCGATTTTGTACGAAGCTTACGCGAAGACCGTAAAGCTATCTTTACGGAAGATACCTTGCGCTCACTGTTTTTTGTTTTGGCTTGCGCCGGAATTATTTGGGCGTTCATTAAAGAAAAAGTTTCCAAGAATTTAGCCATTGCCGGTTTAGGAATCTTAATAGTTATAGATTTAGTAGCCGTAGATAGACGCTACGTTAATAATGATGATTTTGTATCTAAAGTAGCGATGGAGCAACCTTTTCAGCAAACTTCTGCAGATGCTCAAATTTTAGAAGATAAAGGACATCATCGTGTGCTCGATGTTTCTGGAAGTCCGTTTAACTCGGCTAGAGCTTCTTACTTTCACAAGTCTATTGGAGGTTATCATGCAGCCAAACCAGGAAGAATTCAAGATCTATTCGATTTTCATATTGCCAACGGAAATCAAGAAGTCTTGGATATGCTGAATATGAAATACATGATTATTTCTAACCAAGGAAAAACCATGGCTCAAATGAATCCTGAAGCCAACGGAAATGCATGGTTTGTAGATGAAGTAAGCATGGTTAAAGGTGCCAATGAAGCTATTTTGGCCTTAGATTCGCTTAATACCAAGAAAAATGCGGTAGTAGAGGAGAAGTTTGCGGCTATGCTTCCGCGGAAGCGTTTTGAGAATCATTCAACAGATATCATTCAATTAAAAAGTTATCAACCTAACGAGTTGGTTTATGAGTATAAGCTAACAGAAGATCGATTGGCAGTATTTTCAGAAGTTTATTATCCCCACGGATGGCATGCTTATGTAGATGGAGAAAAAATTGAGCATCTTAGAGCAGACTATGTTTTACGAGCGGCTATGTTACCCAAAGGGAATCATGAGTTGGTGTTTAAATTTCAACCAGAAGTGGTGCAGCAAGGAAGTATGATTACCTTGGCGAGTGGGATTGTTTTCATACTTCTTATTTTAGTTGGTGTGTTTTATACCAACAGGAAAAAAACTACCTAGATGCCCAAAAAAGTACTTATTGTTCTTTATTATTGGCCTCCCGCAGGTGGTCCTGGCGTTCAGCGTTGGTTAAAGTTTGTAAAGTATTTACCAGAGTTTGGAATAGAACCTATTGTTTATGCTCCCCAAAACCCTAATTATCCTATAGTAGATGTGTCATTGTTAGATGAAATTTCTTCCTCTATCCAAGTGATTAAGCAGCCTATTTTTGAGCCTTACGCGGCAGCAAAAGTCTTTTCTAAAGCTAAAACCGAAACCATTAGCTCCGGAATTATTCGAAAAGACAAGAAACAATCTTTTTTAGAAAAAACTTTGTTATACATAAGAGGAAATTTTTTTATCCCCGATGCCCGAAAATTTTGGGTACAACCATCGGTTAAATTTTTAAAAGATTTTATTCAGAAAGAAAATATTGAAACCCTAATTACTACGGGTCCGCCACATAGTTTGCACCTTATAGGGTTGCAGTTAAAACAGGCGTTAGGCGTTCGCTGGATAGCCGATTTTAGAGATCCTTGGACTACGATTGGGTATCATCAAGAATTAAAGCTTACACAAAAAAATAAAGCCAGACACATCGCACTAGAAAAGCAGGTATTGCGAGAAGCCAGTACCGTTATCGTTACAAGTTTTAAAACTCAACAAGAGTTTTCAGCAAAAACCAATCGGCCTGTAATTACCATTACCAATGGTTTTGATGGAGAAGTAGTAGAAGAGAAAGTTAAGCTAGATAAAAAATTCACTATTTCTCATATAGGTTCGTTGCTTTCAAAAAGAAATCCGGAGATGCTTTGGAAAGTATTGAGCGATCTCTGTATCGATAATCCTGAATTTAAAAAAGCATTTAAACTACAGCTTATAGGAAAAGTGAGTGAAGAAGTTTTAGAAGATTTAAAGACTTATGGTTTGGATAAAAATTATAATTATTTAGGTTATATAAAACACTCGTTAATATATGATTATCAAAAATCATCTCAAGTATTACTTTTGGTAGAAATTGACAGTGAACTAACTCAAGGAATTATCCCAGGAAAGCTTTTTGAGTATCTTAAAAGCAACCGACCTATTTTAGCGATAGGTCCAGAAAATTGGGATGTGGAAGAGATTTTAAAAAAGACACAGCGAGATTCTTTTTTGCTTCATGAAGATTATTCCGGCTTAAAAGAACGAATTTTAAACTACTTTCATCACTATCAATCGCAACAATTGAAGGTAGAGAAAACATCAATTGGGGCATATCATCGTAAGGAATTGACTTCGCAGTTGGCTTCTGTTATTCATAAAGATTAATACTATGGGGATTATTCTAGATCAGTCTTTTAAAAATATGATGGTAACCTACATCGGTTTTGCGATTGGTGCCATTAATGTCCTTATTTTATATCCACATTTTTTTGAACCTAAATATTATGGGTTAATCACTTATTTACTTTCAGCGAGTACGCTGGTTTGGCCCATTATGGGATTTGGCGTTCACAATACCATTATTAAGTTTTACACGTCTTATAAAAACGAAGAAGATAAAAATGCGCTTCTTACGTTGGCAATTCTGCTTCCGTTAGCAGTAGGAGCAGTGATAGGCATCATTAGTTACCTCTTTCAGCAGCAAATTTTAAATTATTTTGATTCCAACACTTTAGTCCGACCTTATGTATGGCTTATTCTGGTCATTGCGATTGCTGTCGCTTATTTTGAAGTCTTTTTTGCTTGGAGTAAATTAAAGCTAAAAAGCGTTTTCGGAAACTTTATGAAAGAAGTTTTTCATCGCTTATTTGTGACTATATTTTTAATCTTATTTTATTATAATATTATAGACATAAGCTTGTTTATCTATCTATTAACAGGGGTTTATGTGCTAAGAACACTTATTATAAAACTTTATGCGTATTGGCTTTTGCCACCAAAACTAAGATTTCAATTTCCTCAAAATAAAATTCAAGTTTTTAAATATTCATTTTTAATCATAATTGCCGGTTCTATCGCTACCGCTTTATTAGATTTAGATAAGGTTATGATAGAGCATTACTTACCTATAGAAGAGGTTTCTGTTTATGGAATCGCGGTGTATATCGCTTCTGTAATTGCCGTTCCTTCTAGAGCGATGCATCAAATTACCTTACCCATTACAGCGCAATATTTAAACCATAAGGAATTTGATAAACTGAAGGATTTATATCAAAAAAGCTCCATTAACTTGTTGGTGGTAAGCGGACTTATTTTTCTCTTAATAGTCATCAATGTGGAAGATTTGTATGCGTTGATCCCTGAGGAATATCAAATAGAATTTTCAATCATTGTGTTATTGTCGCTTAATAAATTATATGACAACCTTTTAGGAAATAGCAACAGTATTTTGTTTAATTCTGATTATTACCAAATGGTACTGTTTTCGGGAATTATTATCGTTATTCTAGCCTTAATACTGAATATAGTACTGATTCCTCTTTACGGAATTTATGGTGCTGCTATAGCAACTTTTATAGCTTTTGCGTTATATAATACCATTAAACTAGGAATTGTATATTGGAAATTTAATATGCAACCCATAACTTTAGGTACTTTTAAGGTCTTAGGCTTTGTGACAGTATTAGGAGCGGTATTCTATTTGATTCCGTTAAAGTTTAATCCCATAGTAGATATTCTCATAAGGTCTTCGGTAATCGGATTGATTTATCTCGCAGGAACGTATTATTTTAATTTTTCTGCGGATATCAATCGGCTTCTTAAAAAGCTTTGCTAGATTCAAGTAATAAACGCAACTTTTGAGTTAAACAAAAGTTTTTCCATCATTTCTAATGGTGTATCAAAATT